>NZ_JAZDRM010000060.1:0-13762 GCF_047501495.1 Ancylobacter sp. G4_0304
CTGCGCCGCCATGCAGCTCATGCGGGGCGCCCGCGCACTAAGATAATGTATATACATATTTATCCGATGCACCTATAGTTGTGCGGCAGGCGCCCAAGGCGCGACATACATGCATCGGAGAGCGTTCCGGCGTGGCAGCATCCGCGACACTCAAGGCGACCGCCGAGGCGGGCCTGACGCTTCACCAGCGCATTCGCGCGGATATCGAGAGCCGTATCCTCTCGGGCGAATGGCCGCCCGGCCACCGCATCCCGTTCGAGCACGAGCTCATGGCGCAGTATGGCTGCGCGCGCATGACCGTGAACAAGGTCATCGCCGGCCTCGCGGCGGCGGGGCTGATCGAGCGTCGGCGCCGCGCTGGCTCCTTCGTCGCCCAGCCGCGCATCCATTCGGCGGTGCTCCAGATACCGGACATCCAGATCGAGATCGCCGCGCGGGGCGAGAGCTATGGCTATGAGCTGATCCATTGCCGGCGCCGGCTGGCCAACGCCGACGATCCGCTGGAATCCGCCCTCGCCGACGGCGCGGACGTGCTGGACATCCGCTGCCGCCATTTTTCCGGCGGTCGTCCGCTGGCGATCGAGGAGCGGCTGATCGGCCTGTCGGTGGTGCCGGAGGCCGCGGAGGCGGACTTCTCCACCGTGCCCCCCGGCACCTGGTTGCTCAACCACGTGCCGTGGACCGAAGCGGAACACCGCATCAGCGCGCTCAACGCCACGGCGCGGATGGCCGAAGGCCTGTCCCTCGCCAAGGGCGCAGCCTGCCTGTGCCTGGAACGGCGCACCTGGCGCGCCGGCGCCACCATCACCTATGTGCGCCAGATCTTCCGCGGCGACCTCTACGACCTCGTCGCCCGCTTCTCCCCGCAGGGGTGAGGCGCTAACCCGCCGCGCGTGCGACGCGGTGGGAGTCGAGCGCGGCCTCTAGGCGCGGGGCAAGGTCCGCCGGCGCGACGTCCTCGATCCGCGTCATGACCCGCCAGACATGGCCGAACGGATCATGGAACTGCACCAGCCGGTCGCCCCAATAGGTCTCCTCCGGCACGCTGTCCGGACGGGTCGGCGTGGCGCCCCTCGCCAGCGCACGAGCGTAGACCGCCTCGACATCCTCGACATAGAGCACCATGAATGCCGAGGCTGCCCCAGCCGAGAGCGGCGAGCGCGGCCAGTCGGGGCGCGGCGCCTCGCGCCAGCGCGGATTCTCCCGGCACAGCATCAGATAAGTCCCGGCGAGCCGCAGTTCGGTCGAATCGGCGACGGACGAAGGCGCCTCGACCGGATTCGGCGCGAAGCTGCGCACCACCTCCTCGGCACCCAATACGTCGCGATAGAAATCCGCGGCTGCCGCCACATCGTTGACGATCAGCGTCAGTCCGAACTGCCCTGCCTGTTGCCGGCCGATGATCGCCATGGTGTTGCCCTCCTCCTGGATCACGCGACATTGCCCGTCGCTCGGCCGGGCTTCAAGCGGAATGTTCTTTAAATGTTCTATTCGAGTCACCGCCTGAAACCGCCCCCTGAATCAAAAACTCCCGGGGCACCTGTGTGCTCCGGGAGTTGTCCTTGGTCCGCCGTGGCGGAAAGGCTCAGAAGCTGGCCTCGGTGACGTGGTCGGGGGTCTTCATCGCGGTGCCGAACCACTTCTCCTGCAGCTTGCCGAGCGTGCCGTCGTTCTTCGCCTTGATGATCACGGCGTCCACCGCGTCCATCAGCGACTGCGCATCCGGTGCCTTGGTACCGATGAAGCCGAAATAGACCGGCTTGCCGAAGGGCGGCTGCACCACCTCGAACACGTCGGGCTTCTGCTTGGCGAGATAGGCGATGTTCGGAAGCGAGTTCGCCACCGCGACGATGCGGCCGGCGCCGAGGTCGGCATAGGACTGGCTGAAGTCGACATATTCCTGGATGGTCGGCGCGCTCGGCAGCGTCTTGGCGAATTCCTGGAGCTGGGCGAGCTGGGCGGTCGCCTTGGCGCTGCCGACCTTCTTGCCGGCGATGTCTTCCGGCTTGGTGATCGAGGCGTCGCCCTTCTTCTTCAGGATCGCGACGGTGGCGTCGGCGATCGGGGTCGAGAAACGATAGCGCTCCATGCGCGCCTTGGTGATGGTGGCGGGACCGGCCACCATGTCGAACTTGCCGGCCTCAAGGCCCGGCAGCACGCTCGGCCACGGCAGGTCGAGGAAGGTGATCTTGACGCCGAGCTCCTTGCCGATCAGCTCGAACAGCTCCTTGTTGAGGCCGGCCTGCTTGCCATCCTCGATGAAGTCGAACGGCGCGAATTGCAGCTCGGTGCCGACGGTGAGTTCGCCCTTGGCCTTGACCTTGGCGAGCAGGTCCTCGGCCTTGGCGGCGCCGGCGAAAGCCAGCGAGGCCGCGACGCCGAGCGCGGCGAGCCGGAGGGTACGGGTGACGGCGGAACGCCGGCTGATCATGCGCATTGGTTGGTCTCCTGTTCCCATCCGGGCGCTTCGGAAGCCTCTCGGACCGCCGGCGCCTTGTCGATTAAATCTAGACATAACTCCGAGTGCCGCGCAACGCGCCATGCCGCAAACGCAGGCAAACTTCACAGACAGAAGAGGTCACACGGCGGGCGCGTCGGCCGGCGTCTCGTCGCCCGACTGCCAGAAGACGTTACGCTCGAAATAGTTCTGCAGGAACTGGCGCAGCCGCGGATTGTCATTGTCGCGAAACACCTGCTCGGGCGAGCCGCTCACGGCGATCACGCCGCGGTCGATGAACACCACCTTGTCGGCCACCTGCGCGGCGAAGCCCATCTCGTGGGTCACCACCGCCATGGTCATGCCCTCGCGCGCGAGGTCGCGCATCACCTGCAGCACCTCGCCCACCAGCTCCGGGTCGAGCGCCGAGGTCGGCTCGTCGAACAGCATGATGTGCGGCTCCATGGCGAGCGCGCGGGCAATGCCGACGCGCTGCTGCTGGCCGCCGGAAAGCTGGCTGGGATAGGCATCCGCCCGCGCGGAGAGCCCCACCTTGTCGAGCATGGCCCGTGCGCGCTTCGCGGCATCCTCGCGCGGTATGCCCCGCGCCAGCCGCAGCGGCGCCGCGACGTTCTCCAGCGCCGTCATGTGCGGCCACAGATTGAACTGCTGGAACACGAAGCCGACATTGCGCCGCACCCGCGCCACCTCGGCGTCGGAGACCCGCCGGCGCTTCCCGTCCTCCAGCGAGAAGCCGAGCAGTTCGCCCTCGATGTAGATTTCGCCGTCGCTGTACTCCTCCAGGAAGGCGATGCAGCGCAGCAGCGTCGACTTGCCCGAGCCCGAGGGCCCGATGATGCAGGTGACCTCCGATTTCTGGATCGACAGGTCGATGCCCTTCAGCACCTCCACCGTTCCGAAGCGCTTCCACACGCCCTTCACATCGATGATCGGGCGGCCCGTTGCGGCCATCTGTGCGCTCATGTGGCGGTCCCTTTCGCGAAGTCCGTGCGGCGAAGTCCGTGTGGCAACGTCAGTGCTGATTGCGCAGCGTGAAGCGGCCGACGCGCTTTTCAAGGCGCCGGGCGAGAGCGGTGACGATTTCCAGGAAGGCCCAGTACACCACCGCCAGGAACAGCAGCGTCTCGGCGAAGGCGAAGGTGGTGGAGCCGATCGACTGCACCACCGAGGTCATCTCGTTGACCGTGATCACCGAGAGCACGGCGGTCTCCTTGGAGAGCAGCACCGTCATGTTCGCCAGCGCCGGCAGGATGATGACCAGCATCTGCGGCAATTGCACATGGCGGATGATGTTTATCCGCGAAATGCCCATCATCCGCGCCGCCTCGATCTGGCCAGGCGGCACCGACAGGAAGCCGGCGCGGAAGATTTCCGAAAAATACGCCCCGCCATAGAGCGCCAGCCCGCCGACACCGGCCACCAGCGGCGTCAGGTCGAGCCCGAAGAAAGGGCCGCCATAATAGATGACGAAGAGCTGGATCAGGAACGGCGTGCCGCGCATCACCGAGACATAGAAGGTCAGCGGCGCGGCGAGCCAGCGATTGGTGAAGAGCTGGAGGACCGCCACGGCGAGGCCGATCGCCAGCCCGATCGCGGTGCCCACGACCCAGATGAAGATGGTCAGCAGCATGCCGTCCAGCAGCAGCGGCCAGTTGTCGGTGAGGATGGCGAGGTTGAACGTCATGCCGCCTTCTCCGCGCGGAAGCGCCGCTCGGCGAGCGAGCCGACAAAGGTGATCGCGGCGTTGATCACGAAATAGATCACGCCGGCGGTGAGGTAGATTTCCAGCGGCTGGAAGGTCGAGGTGGCGATGTTCTGGGCGAGCCGGGTGAGTTCCAGCACGCCGACGACCGAGATCAGCGAGGAGGCCTTCACCATCATCGTGGTCTCGTTCACCAGCGAGGGCAGCGTGAAGCGCACCGCCATCGGCACCTCGATCCGCGTCAGTATCTGCGCGCGCGAGAGGCCGACCATGCGCGCGGCCTCGATCAGCCCGGCGGGAATGCCGAGAAAGCCGCCGCGCAGGATTTCCGCGATATAGGCGCCGGTGCACAGCGCGAGCGTGCCCACAGCCGCGACCGACGAGGGCACGTTGATGCCGATCAGCGGCAGGCAGTAATAGGAGAGCAGAAGCTGCACCAGCAGCGGGACGCCGCGAAAGAAGCTGACGTAAAAAGCGGCAATGCCGCGCAGCGCCGGCGATTGCGACAGCCCGGCGGCGCACATCAGCGTGCCGATGCAGAAGCCGATGGCGACCGAGGCCAGCGAATAGACGATCGTCCACACGGAGGCCCCGAGCAGCAGGGGCAAGGATTTCAGCGCGACGTCGATACTGAACATGCGGTTGTCTCTGTGTCCCCCACCCGGCCAGTGCCTCGCCGCGGCGGCGGGGCATTGTCCGCTCCTGCACGTCGCCCGCAAGCGCCGCGCACAGCCGCGCGGTCCTCTGCAAGTTCCCGCCAGACACGCCGCCACAGGGAGAGGCGTGAGTAACACGGCAAATATGTATAGACAATATTACGTCACGGATTGACAGGCCGGGCTTTCCCGCCGACCACTTGGGGGTTCTTTCGCGAAGGATACGCCTTGTGACCAAGACCACCCCGATCGAGCATTACCAGCCCGTCGATTCCGGCATCACCCCGCGTTTTTCCGGCATCCCCACTTTCATGCGGCTGCCGCAGGCGAGCCCGGAAGAGGTGGATATCGCGCTGGTCGGCGTGCCGTTCGACGGCGGCACCACCAATCGCCCCGGCCCGCGCCACGGGCCGCGCGAATTGCGCAACCAGTCCAGCCTGATGCGACGCGTACACCACGTCACCGGCCTGTCGCCCTATGATGTCGCACGCATCGCCGATTGCGGCGACGCCCCGGTCAACCCCATCGACCTGATGGATTCGCTCGCGAAGATCGAGGGTTTCTTCGACGGCATCCGCCACGCCGGCGCGCTCCCGCTGGCGGCCGGCGGCGACCATCTGGTCTCGCTGCCGATCCTGCGCGGTCTGGTGAAGGACAGCCCGGTGGGCATGATCCATTTCGATGCCCACACCGACACCTATGACAGCTTCTTCGGCGACAACCGCTACACGCACGGCACCCCGTTCCGGCGCGCCATCGAGGAGGGTCTGCTCGACCCCAGACGCGTGATCCAGATCGGCCTGCGCGGCGCGATCTCCGACGCCACCAATTACGACTGGGCGCGCGAGGCCGGCATCCGGCTGCTGTTCATCGAGGAATTCACTGATCGTGGCGTGAAGGACGTGATGGCGGAAGCCCGCGCTCTGGTCGGCGACCGGCCGACCTATGTCTCGTTCGACATCGACGTGATCGATCCCTCGCAGGCGCCGGGCACCGGCACGCCGGAAATCGGGGGCGTCTCCACCCGCGAGGCGCAACAGATGGTCCGGCTGCTCGACGGGCTGAACATCATCGGCGCCGACGTGGTCGAGGTCTCCCCGCCCTTCGACCCGTCCGGCCTCACCGCGCTGACCGGCGCGACCATCATGTTCGAGCTGCTCTGCGTGCTGGCGGGGAGATTCCGGTAGCTTTCGCGTCAGAACCCTTCGACCGCGACCGCTACATGCTCGACGCGCGGCGGGGCGGCGAAGTGGGGGCCGGCGAGCCGCCGCCATTCCTGGAAATCCGCCGATTCGCGGAAATGCACCATGTGGTCCTCGACGGTCTCCCAGCCGACCACGAGCCGGTAGAAGGAAGGCCGCTCGATCACCCGCTCCAGCTTCAGGCTGTTGGCGCGCTTGAACAGCGGCGCCGCCTCGGCCACAGCGGCCTCCAGCGCCGCTTCCGCGCCCGGCTTCGCCTCGATCTCGGCAATCTCGAAAATCATGGTCTCTCGCTCCTGTGGCGGCGGGCGGAAAGCCCGTGCCGGTTCAGCTATGCGAATACATCAGGCGCCCCGGCGTGGGCACCCTCGCCTTCAGAATCTGCCCGGTTTCGGATTCGGTGATGTAGAGCGAACGAAGGTCATCCCCGCCATAGGCCAGATTAGTGGTGGCGAGGCCCGCGCAGGATGTCACCCGCGCCACCGGCTCGCCGATCGCGTTGACGATCCAGACGCTGCCGAGGCCGAGATGGGCGATGGCGAGGCCGCCATTCTGGTCGATGGCAAGGCCGTCCGGCCCATTGCCGCCCGATAGCCGGACATAGGCGCCGACCTTGAACGCCGCGCCGGCCTGGTTCATCGGCACCCGCCACACCGCATTGTCGCGGGTGACGTTCACGAACACGATGTCCTCGTCGAGATTGAGCACGAGGCCGTTCGGGCTGGGAATGCCCTGCACCAGCATGTCGAGCCGCCCGTCGGCCTTGAGCCGATAGAGTCGGCCGCTCGGGTCCTGGAAACCGGTCAGCCCCTGATCGGTGAAATAGAGGTCGCCATTGGAGGCGAAGAACAGGTCGTTCACCCCTTTGAACGGCCCGAACTCGGAAGCCTGCACCACCGGCTCGACCGTGCCGCGCTCGGGGTCGAGCAGCAGGATGCCATGGCGGAAATCGGCGACGAAGATGCGCCCGTCGCGGTGAATCTTCAGCCCGTTCGGCTCGCCGTCATACTCGATGACCAGCGTGAATTCGCCGGCCGGCGAGATACGGAAGATGCGTCCCCAGGCGACATCGACGACATAGAGATTGCCGGCCCGGTCGAAGGACGGGCCTTCGAGGAACACCGGCGTCGGACGCCCGCCGCGCTGCACCTGCGCCCATTTCGAGCTGCGGCCATGGATGCGGAAATGCTCGGGAACGCGCGCAAAGATTTCGGTCTCGACGACGGGAGGCGGTGCATACATGAAAGAGGTCACCCGGTAGGAGGACGGATCAGCCCTTGCGCGGCGGCGCGGTGGTGTCGCGCACCATCAGGCCGACGGGGATTTCGATGGTCGGCGGCGCCGGCTCACCGGCCAGCCGCGCCAGCAGATATTCGGCGGTGCGCACGCCGATCTCGCGCGCGGGAACGTGCAGCGTGGTCAGCGCGGGCCGGATCTGCGAGGCGAAGTCGAGATCGTCGAAGCCGGCGATGGAGAGATCCTGCGGCACGCGGATGCCCTGCCGCGCGCACTCGATCAGCGCGCCGAAGGCCAGCATGTCGTTGCCGCAATAGACCGCCGTGGGCGGGTTCGGTGTGCCTAGAAGCGCGCGGAGCGCGAGTTGCCCCTCGACGATGCGGTAAGGCCGCTCGATGAGCGCCTCCTGGCCCAGCGTCAGCCCGCGATCGGCGAGTACGCGGCGCATGCCTTCGAGGCGGCCCCGCGCGCGGTCATTGTCGCGGGTGATGCCGGCGATGGCGCCGATCCGCGTATGGCCGAGATCGAGCAGATGGGTCGCGATCCGCCCCGCCGCCTCCACATTGTCGAAGCCGACGCTCGGCACTTCCGTCGACAGCACCCAGGTCACGACGAAGGGAATGTTGCGCTGCTTGAGGAACTCGATGGTCTCCGGGTCGTGCTCGGCGCCGACCAGCATCATGCCGAGCGCGCCATGGGCGACCATCGCCATCACCTTTTCGAGCTCGTTCTTGCGGTCATAGCCGCTGCTGGCGAGCACGAAGCCGTAGCCCGACTCGCGCAGGCGACTCTGCATCGCCTCCGCGCCGGCGGCGAAATTGGGGTTCTCCAGATGCGGGATGATCGCCCCGATCACCGGGAGCTGGCGCGACAGCGCCGTCCGCGCCCCGCCCTGCGGCACATAGCCGAGCCGGGTGGCGGCAGCCTCAATGCTGCTCTTGACCTCGGGAGCGACCGGCCCGGTGCCGTTCAGCGCACGCGAAACCGTCGCGCCGGAGACACCGACCGCCCGCGCGATGTCCTCCACGCGAACTCGACCTGAAGGCGTACGCTTGGGCCGCACTCGTGGTTCTCCCGTCAATTCCGCACCGACCTTGGAGGAAGCGCGGAAGCCGTGTCAATCAATGAACAGGCCATGCTCGCCAAGGCCCCAGGCGCAATACCATCCGCCGTGGAAGGGCTTGGCCCCCTCCAGTTCCGGCGCGCCGGTGGCGATCACCTCGTCGGCGTAGTCCTCGGCATTGTCGCGCGGGCGATAGCCCAGGACCGCCGCGTCGCGGTTGTCCCAGATCGAGCGCGTATTGGCGGACATGCCATAGGCGACGACATAATGCAGCAGCGGCGCCTCGATCGAGCAGCGCAGCAGCTCCACCATGTCGCGCGGACTGATCCACACAGACAGGTGCCGAACGTCCATCGGCTTGGGCCGATAGGCGCCTATGCGCAGGCTCACCACGCTCAGCCCGTATTTGTCGGCGTAAAGCCGCCCCAGCGCCTCGCCGGTCACCTTGCTGACGCCGTAGAAGCTGTCCGGCCGCGGCAGCGCGTCGCCGTCCAGCACATGGGCGCGGCGATGATAGCCCACCGCATGGTGGCTGGAGGCGTAGACCACGCGGCGCACGCCGGCCCGCCGCGCCGCCTCGAACACGTTGTAGGTACCGACGATGTTCGCCGGCAGCACCTGTTCCCAGGCATTGCTCTCCGGCTCCACCGACATGCCGGCGAGATGCACGACGCAGTCGATGCCCTGCATCGCAGCTTCCAACGCAGCGAGGTCACAGATGTCGGCCGTGACGCACTCCTCGCCCGGCCCGGCCGGCGAGACATCCACCATGTCGGTGAGCCGCAGCAGCTTATAGCGGCCGGCAAGCTGGCTCCGCGCCTCCCTGCCGATGCCCCCTGCGGCGCCCGTCATCAATACGCGCATACGGGTGTTCCCTCTCGTCTCAGGCCGCCAGCGCGCCGCTCAGCGACGGCGCGCGCAGCGCCAGCTGGGTGTCGGCGTCGAAGAAGTGCATGCGGTCGGCCGGGATCGAGACCGTCACCTTTTCATGCAGCCGGATCGGCGCGTCGGGCGCGACGCGGGCCACGGTGAAGGCCGCATTACCCATCTTCAGGTCGAGGTGCATTTCCGAGCCGAGCTGCTCGATCACGTCGACCGAACCTTCGAGCTGGTTGCCGTGCGAACCGAGCGCGATGTGCTCGGGGCGGATGCCGACCATGACCTCGCGGCCGGCATGGCCGCGCAGGGCCGCCCGGTTGCGCTCGCCCACCGAGAGCGCGACGCCCTCGACCATCACCTTCTCGCCCGCCGCGTCCAGCTTGCCCTTGAACACGTTCATGGCCGGCGCGCCGATGAAGCCGGCGACGAACAGGTTGGCGGGGTCGTTATACACCTGCAGCGGCGTGCCGACCTGCTGGATGAGCCCGTCCTTCATGATCACCACGATATCGCCGAGGGTCATGGCCTCGACCTGGTCGTGGGTTACATAGACCGAGGTCGCCGGCACGCGCTCGCGCAGGCGCTTCAGCTCGATGCGCATCTGCGCGCGCAGCTTGGCATCGAGGTTGGACAGCGGCTCGTCGAACAGGAACACCTGCGGGTGCCGCACGATGCAGCGCCCGAGCGCCACGCGCTGCTGCTGGCCACCGGAAAGCTGCTTGGGCCGGCGCTGCAGCAGCGGCTCGATGCTGAGGATCGAGGCGGCATGAGCGATCTTCTCGGCAATCTTGGCCTCGCTTTCCTTGCGGTTGCGCAGGCCGAAGGCGAGATTGTCGTAGACCGTCATGTGCTGGTAGAGCGCGTAGTTCTGGAACACCATCGCGATATCGCGATCCTTGGGCGGCAGGTCGTTCACGACCCGCCCCCCGATGCTGATCGTGCCACCGCTGATTTCTTCGAGGCCGGCGATCATGCGCAGCGTGGTGGACTTGCCGCAGCCGGACGGGCCGACCAGAACGGCAAAGGCGCCATCGGGGATCGTCAGATCGATGCTGCGCACCGCGGCCATGCCACCATAGCTCTTGACGAGCTGGTTAAGAACGACTTCCGCCATCGGAAAACTCCAGAATTCGCAACGAGGTGCGCGTGATCAGATCTTCAGGCCGGTGATGACGTATTTCTGGCCGAAGAAGGTGATGAGCAGGGCCGGGCCAAGCGCCATGACGGCGGTGGCGCTCATGAGGTTCCACTCGATGCCGAGTTCGTGGACGAACTGCGCCATCACCACGGTGAGCACCGGGGTCTGGTGGCTGGTGAGCAGCAGCGCGAACAGGAACTCGTTCCAGGTCCACAGCCAGCACAGCACGGCGAGCGCCGCGAGGCCCGGCACGGCGGAGGGCAGCGCCACCCGGACGAAGGCGCCCCAGCGGGTGCAGCCATCGATCAGCGCCGCATATTCCATCGACGGGTCGATGCCGTCGAAGAAGCCCTTCATCAGCCACGAGAAGAAGCAGATATGCACGGCGATGTGGGGCAGCAGCAGGCCGAGATAGGTGTCGTAGACACCCAGATTCTGCGTCAGGATGTACAGCGGCAGCACCCAGGAGATGTAAGGCACGCAGCGGAACACGTAGATGATCGAGAACCAGCCGCTGGCGATCGGACCGCGGAAGCGCGAAAGCATGTAGCCCGAGGTCACGGTGATGCCGAGCGAGAGCACGGTCGCCAGCGTGGCGATGATCGCGCTGTTGATATAGGCCTTGATCACGATGCGGTTCTCGAAAACCTCGAAGAAGTTGTCGAGGGTGAACTCCGTGCCGCGATGCACGTAGAACATGCCGGAGGCCGGGCGCAGCGAGGTCAGGACCAGCCACAGCACCGGGAAGGCGATGATGAAGCCGACGCCGATGACGAAGAGGTAGAAGAAGGCCCGGCGCGCGCCCGGCGCCATCAGGCTGAAGAAGCCGCGCTCGGGTTTGGCAATGGGGGTTCGCGTGTCGAGGGTGGCGACGGTCATTTCGATACCTCCACGGCACGGTTGAGCAGCCGGTAGAGCACCAGGCCGAAGATCACGATCACGACGCCGCCGACGAGCGCGGCCGCGGAGCCCTTGCCGAAATTCATGCGCTGGAAGGCTTCGACATAGGCGTAGATGCTGAACATCTCGGTGGTGCGGGCCGGGCCGCCGCCGGAGATGACCCAGACCTGATCGAACACGCGGAACGCGTCGATCGAGCGGATGACGACGCACACCACGATCACCGGGCGCAGCATCGGCAGGGTGAGCGAGCGGAACACGCGCCACGGGCCGGCGGCGTCGATGGCGGCCGCCTCGAACGGCTCTTTCGGCAGGCTCTGCAGGCCGGCGAGCAGGAGAACCGCGAACCAGGGCGTCCACAGCCACACATCGGCGAGCACGATCACCATCATCGTGGTCCAGCGATAGGCGAGCCAGGCCACGGGCGACAGGCCGATGCTCTCCAGCACCACGTTCACGATGCCGAACTGGTCGTTGAACATCCAGCGCATCATGATCGAGGCGATTACCGGGGCGACCATCAGCGGCAGCAGGATGATGGTGCGCACCACGGACTGGCCGACGAAGCTGCGGTTGAGCAGCAGCGCGAGCCCAAGACCGAAGGTCAGCGACAGCGAGACGCTGAGCACCAGAAACAGCAGGGTGTTGGGAATGGCGAGCCCGAAGAACGCCGGGTCGGTGATGACCTCGATATAGTGCTTGAGGCCGACCCAGGTCTTTTTGGGGTCGTACAGGGTCCAGTCCCGGAACGAGGCATTGGCGCCCAGTATGATCGGAACCACCTGAAATAGCGCCATGGTGACGGCGGCCGGCGCGATAAGCGCCAGCATGAAGCGCTCCTTCTCACCGAAGAACGAGGCAAGGCGTCTCATATCGTGCTGTCCCTGAGGGGAAAGGGAGGCGGAAGCCATTCGCGGCTTCCGCCCAGTTCGGGCCTCGAAGAGGATCAGTTCGTCCGGGCCGCAGCGGCATGGATGGCGGGTGCGGCCGCTTCCAGCTTCTTCGGGATATCCTCGCGCGAGCCGTTCAGCGCGCCGACCACACCGTCATTGTAGGCCTTGTGGATCGCGGGCCATTCCGGCGTGTAGTAGCCGCCGGCGATGACCTTCATGACCTTGAACACCACTTCGTCGGCGCGGCGGAACAGCGGGTCGGTTTCAGCCAGCGTCTTCCACACTTCGGTGTTCGGAGGCGGACCACCGGTCGCCTTCCACAGCTCGATCTGGCCTTCCTTGTCGAGCAGCATGGCGCCGAGCATCTTCTTGGCGGCCTCCTTGCGCTCGGCGGGCACGCCCTTCGGGATCGCCCAGCCCCAGATGTCGTTCCACGCCACCGGCTCGGTGCGGGACGGACCAAGCGGCAGGAAGCCGATATTGATCTTGCCGGAGACCTTGGACTTCTTGGGGTCGTTGAACTGGCCGTAAAGGGTGAGGTCGGCCACGGTGAAGGCGGCGTCACCGGCCTGGAAGATCGCGTTGGCGTCGTTGCGGGTGTAGGAGATCATCGCCGGCGGGCTGATCTTGGTCTTGTTGATGGCATCCCACCAATATTCGACCACCTGCTGCGAGCACTTGTCGGCGATCATCGGCTTCCAGCCATTGGCGGCCAGCACCTTGTTGTCGCGCTCGTAAGCGGGGGCGAGCACGTCGCAATTGTTCGTCCAGTTGGCCCAGAACCAGCTGAACCAGCTGTGGTTCATCGCCATGGAGCCGACGAAGCCCCACTTCACCTTGCCGTCCTGCTGCAGCTTCTGGGAGATGGTGGAGAGCTCGTCCCAGGTCTTGGGCAGGTGCGCCTCGTCGACGAGGTCGGTGCGGTAGTAGAACACGCCGAAAGTATGGGCCATCGGCACCACGGTCGGCTTGCCGTCGTCGTTGAGGAACGCGACGTCGACGGTCTGCTTCAGCACGGTGTCCATGCCGGGCACGTCATTGGTCGGCGTCAGCCAGTTCTTCCAGAGCTGGCCCCAGTCGTCATTGTGCCAGATGATGTCGTACTGATCGCCGCCCGAGGTCAGGGTGGCGGTGACCTTCTCCATGAAGATCTCGTAGGCCATCGGAATCTTGACGATGGTCACGCCGTTCTTCTCGGCCCATTTCTCCATGATGGCGATGGAAGCTTCCTGGATCGGATGCTTCATGTAGCCGATCTTGATCTCGACGGCCGAGGCGGCGGTCGACGCCATTAGTGCGCTGATACCCATCGCACCGGCAGCCACCACCGCACGGAGCTGCGCTGTCCAGCCCTTCATTGTCTTCTCCCTAAATGTGGGCGACGAGCACCCTTTTTATGATTGCGCTTACATTATTTCAGTCAATTTCCATCCGTCAAGTACAGCGTGTTAATTTTTTATCGTTATAAAACAATAACTTAGATATTGTATCTGAATGTAAATTTTACAACCATTGACAATACACGCCCGATCGCCCGGCGATTTATGTATTCAGACAGCACACGGTGCACTTTGTATACCAGAAAGCCCTTCGGAGCCCTCCATTGCGCAGCGCCGAAGCACCGCCCCTTACTCG
>NZ_JAZDRM010000061.1:0-13496 GCF_047501495.1 Ancylobacter sp. G4_0304
GGCCTGCACCGACGGCGGCGCGACGCGCGCGACCTCGGCCGCGCCGATGCCGGCTTCGACCAGAAAATCGCTGCCGCCGCCGAGAATGACGAGATGCTGCACCTCGTCGCGCTGGATCAGCACCAGCCGGCGCTGATCGTCGATTGGCACCTGCTCAAGCACCGCAAGCCGGTGGCCGGGGTCGCGGCTGTGACCGTAGCGGCGCGAGCGCCGGCCCAGCAACACGACGATGATGGCGAGAAGCACCAGCCCGATAAAGGCCAGCAAGGCTCCGCCGAGACCCGACAGGTCGGTTAGCGCGGAAAATATCTGCATGGCTTCTCAACCGCTCCCATTGCATTCACGCGTGCGCGGCTGTCTCCCGCGACGGGCCGCGCACCGCCCCCTTTTTGTCGCGCAATGCCGGGCTCGGCAAGTGTGCGCCGTCTGGCATGGTTATCGCTGGCGCCGTATCGGGCGGGAGGCCGCACAATCGCCGCTTGCTCCCGCCTGCCGGGTCGGGCACCAAGAAGTAAGGGATGAATCGCCTCCCATGGCCCGCTCGGCCCGAGCGGGCGTTGGAGTTCTGGCGTGGGCGTTTCTGGCGTGGATATGGCGGACAGCGGAACCGACGATCTGAGGCATGATCGACCGGAAATCGGCGGCAGCATCCGGCTGGTGCTGGCGGTCGCGCTCGCGCTCGTCGGGGCCGTGGTCTGCCTGCTGCTGCTCGGCCGCGACCGTGCCGATCCGTGGATCATCGGCCTGCTGACCCTCCTGGCGGTGGCCGGCGTGTTCGCGCTGTTCGCCTATGCCACCGGGCTGCTGCGCTTCGGCCTGCCCGAGCCGCGCGACGAGCTGGCGCGGCGCATCGTCGACAGCGCCAGCGAGGGCATGAGCATCGTCGATCCGCTGGGACGGGTGCTCTATTGCAATCCGCGCTATCGCGACATCACCGGCGCGGCCAGCGAGGACGAGGTGCGCCCGGTCGAGCGGCTGTTCACCAGCGATCCCGACGCCTCAGAGGCGGTGTACCGGCTGGCGCAGGGCGTGCGCGAGGGCAAGGCGCTGACCGAGGAGGTGCGGATTGCCGGCCTGCCGGACCAGCCGGCACGCTGGCTCAAGCTCGGGGCGCGCCCGGCCCATTCCACCCGCGCCGGCCGGGCCGTGGTGTGGACGGTGAGCGACCTGACGCGCGAGCGCGAGCGGCAGGAAAGCGCCTTTCTCGAACTCCAGCACGCCATCGACTATCTCGACCACGCCCCGGCCGGCTTCTTCTCGGCGGCGGGCGGGGCGATCCACTACATCAACGCCACGCTGGTCGACTGGCTCGGCTACGACCTCGCCGAATTCGGTCCCGGCGGGCTCTCGGTCGCCGATATCGTGCCGGGCGCGGCGGCGACGCTGCTGACCGGCATGGCCCCGGCGCCGGGCAGCGTGCGCACCGAGGTGATCGACCTCGACCTCAAGCGCAAGAACGGCCAGCGGCTGCCGGTGCGCCTGTGGCATCGCGTGGCGTTTGCGGCGGACGGCACGCCCGGCGCCTCGCGCACGCTGGTGGTCGACCGTTCCCATGGCGAAAGCCAGGCCGACCCGCTGCGCGCGGCCGAAGTGCGCTTCGCCCGCTTCTTCCACAACTCGCCGATCGCCATCGCCGCCATTGACGGGCAGGGGCGGATCGTGCGCGCAAACGCCATGTTCGCACGGCTGTTCGGCGGGCCGAATGCCGAGGCTGGGCGCCCCATCACCCGCATCTTCGGCGAGCCGGCACAGGCCGGCTTCAGCGAGGCGGCGGAGCTGGCGCTGAGGGGCCAGACCCCGCCAGGCCCGGTCGATGTGGTGCTGGACCGCGAGAGCGGACGCTCGGCCCGGTTCTACCTCTCGCCGGTGAAGGACGGCGAGGCCGAGGGCGAGGCCGCGATCGTCTACGCCATCGAGACCACGGAACAGCGCGCGCTGGAGGCGCAATTCGCGCAGAGCCAGAAGATGCAGGCCGTCGGCCAGCTCGCCGGCGGCGTGGCGCATGATTTCAACAACGTGCTGACCGCGATCATCGGCTATTCCGACCTGCTGCTGGCCAATTCCCGGCCCACCGATCCGTCGTTCCAGGACGTGATGCAGATCAAGCAGAACGCCAATCGCGCCGCCGGGCTGGTGCGCCAGCTTCTCGCCTTCTCGCGCCGCCAGACGCTGCGCCCGCAGGTGCTGAACCTCGGCGACGTGATGAGCGACCTGTCCATGCTGCTGCGGCGCCTGCTGGGCGAGACGGTCAAGCTGGAGGTCAAGGAAGGGCGCGACCTGTGGCCGGTGAAGGCCGACCTCAACCAGTTCGAACAGGTCATCGTCAATCTGGCGGTGAATGCGCGCGACGCCATGCCGGACGGCGGCAGCCTGACCATCCGCACCGCCAATGTGCCGGTGAGCGAGGCGGCGGACTATGCCGAGGCCGGCCTGCCGGCGGCCGATCATGTGCTGGTCGAGGTGGCGGACACCGGCTCGGGCATACCGCCCGATGTGATCGACAAGATCTTCGAGCCGTTCTTCACCACCAAGGAAGTCGGCAAGGGCACCGGGCTCGGCCTCTCCACCGTCTACGGCATCGTCAAGCAGACCGGCGGCACGCTGCAGGTGGAGAGCGAGCCGGGGCGGGGCTCGGTGTTCCGCGTGTTCCTGCCGCGCCACATTCCCGAGGCGGTCGAAATCCCGGCCAAGGCGGCCGAGCCGGAGACGCCGCCCAAGCCCGCCGACCTGACCGGGCGCGGCACGCTGCTGCTGGTGGAGGACGAAGAGGCGGTGCGCGCCTTCGCCGCCCGCGCGCTCGCCTCGCGCGGCTATCAGGTGCTGGAGGCGGGCTCGGGCATCGAGGCGCTGGAAGTGATGGCCGAGCATGGCGACGAGGTGAAGCTCGTGCTTTCCGACGTGGTGATGCCGGAAATGGACGGGCCGTCGCTCTTGAAGGAATTGCGCGCGGCCAATCCCGACATCAAGGTGATATTCATGTCGGGTTATGCCGAGGAGGCGTTCGCCAAGAATCTGCCGCAGGGCGCCGCTTTCGGCTTCTTGCCAAAGCCCTTCACGTTGAAGCAGCTTATCGAGACAGTGAAAGAGAATATCGGCCGTAACGACTAGAGCCTTTCCCGATCGGATGGGCTCATCTGATCGAAGAGGAATGGCTCCAGCGTATTGAATCGAGTGCGCTTTCTTCTCGTTCGGATGTTTCCATCCGAACGGAAAGGGCACTAGGCTATCCTCAGACCAAGCCGGAGATATGCATGAGCGTCGGCGTCGACCGCCTGTTCGAGGTCCTGTCCACCGATTTCGCCGAGCGTGAAGGGGAGAGCGTTGCCGGCCTGTTCGCCGCCGATCCCGACCGTTTCCAGCGCTTCTCGGCCTCGCTGGGCGATATGCTGCTGGACTTCTCGAAATGCGCGCTCACCGAGCGCACGCTCCAGCATCTGCTCGATCTCGCCTGGGCGGCGGATGTCACGGTAAAGCGCGACGCCATGTTCGCCGGCGACCGGATCAACCTCACCGAGGACCGCGCCGTGCTGCACACCGCGCTGCGGGCGAAGGCGGGGACGCCGGTTCTCGTCGACGGGCAGGACGTGCTGCCGGACGTCGCCGAGGTGCTGGGGCGCATGGCGGACTTCGCCGAGGGCATCCGCTCGGGCGCCATCGCGCCGGCACGGGGCGGGCGCTTTACCGATGTGGTGAATATCGGCATTGGCGGCTCCGACCTCGGCCCGGTGATGGCGACGCTGGCGCTGGCGCCCTACCACGACGGCCCGCGCCTGCATTTCGTCTCCAATGTCGACGGCGCCCATCTCTACGACACGCTGAAGCCGCTTGATCCCGCGACCACGCTGTTCATCGTGGCCTCCAAGACCTTCACCACCCAGGAGACCATGACTAACGCGGCGACCGCCCGCGCCTGGCTGGTGGCGGCGCTGGGCGAGGCGGCGGTGGGCGCGCATTTCGCCGCGGTCTCCACCGCGCTCGACAAGGTGGCGGCGTTCGGCATCGCGTCCGACCGTATCTTCGGCTTCTGGGACTGGGTGGGCGGACGCTATTCGGTGTGGTCGGCGGTCGGCCTGCCGCTGATGATCGCGATCGGGCCGGGGCATTTCGAGGCGTTTCTCGCCGGCGCCCACGCCATGGACGAGCATTTCCGCACCGCCCCGCCCGAGGCCAATTTGCCGATCCTGCTGGCGCTGACCGGCATCTGGCACCGCGACGTCTGCGGTTACGCCACCCGCGCGGTTATCCCCTATGACCAGCACCTCTCGCGGCTGCCGGCCTATCTCCAGCAGCTCGACATGGAGAGCAACGGCAAGCGCGTGACCCGCGAAGGGACGCCGGTCGCGCGTTCCACCGGGCCGGTGGTGTGGGGCGAGCCGGGGACCAACGGCCAGCACGCCTTCTTCCAGCTCATCCACCAGGGCACCGACCCGGTGCCGGTGGAGTTCCTGATCGCGGCCAAGGGCCATGAGCCGGGGCTGGAGCACCATCACGCCATGCTGATCGCCAACTGCCTCGCGCAGTCCGAGGCGCTGATGCGCGGGCGCACGCTGGACGAGGCGCGCGACCAGCTGCTCGCCAAGGGCGTCTCGCCGGCGGAGGCGGAGCGGCTCGCGCCGCACCGCGTGTTCCCCGGCAACCGGCCCTCGGTGACGATTGCCTATGACAAGCTCGACCCGTTCACGCTGGGGCGGATCATCGCGCTTTACGAGCACCGCGTGTTCGTGGAAGGCGCGATCTGGGATATCAATTCGTTCGACCAGTGGGGCGTGGAACTCGGCAAGGAGCTGGCGGCGACGCTGCTGCCGGCGGTGGAGAGCGGCGTCGCGCCGCCCTCGCTCTCCGGCTCCGCGGCCGGGCTCTTGCATCACCTCACCGCTCGCTCCGCCTGAGCCGTCTCCCGCCTGTTCCCGCGTATTCCGAGGCATCCATGATCCGCGTCGTCGCCACCACGCCTTTCGAGGGCCAGAAGCCCGGCACTTCCGGCCTGCGCAAGAAGGTCCCGGTGTTCCAGCAGCCGCATTATGTCGAGAACTTCATCCAGTCGGTGTTCGACAGCCTGGAGGCCTATGAGGGCGAGACGCTGGTGATCGGCGGCGACGGGCGCTTCTACAATCGCGAGGCGATCCAGACCGCGATCAAGATGGCCGCCGCCGCCGGCTTCGGCCGGGTGCTGGTGGGCAAGGGCGGCATTCTCTCGACGCCCGCCGCCTCCTGCGTGATCCGCAAGCACGAGGCGTTCGGCGGCATCATCCTCTCCGCCAGCCACAATCCGGGCGGGCCGCACGGCGATTTCGGCATCAAGTACAATATCGGCAATGGCGGGCCGGCGCCGGAGAAGATCACCGACGCGGTGTTCGCCCGCACGCGGGAGATCACCGAGTTCCGCATCTCCGACGCCGCCGATGTCGACCTCGACACGCTGGGCATCACCCGGATCGAGGACATGGTGGTCGATGTGATCGACCCCGTGGAAGACTATGCCGAGCTGATGGGCACGCTGTTCGACTTCGCGGCGATCCGTGACCTGTTCGCCGGCGGCTTCACCATGCGGTTTGATGCCATGAGCGCGGTGACCGGACCCTATGCCAAGGCGATTCTTGAGGAAACGCTCGGCGCGCCGGCGGGCAGCGTCATCAATTTCGAGCCGCTGCCGGATTTCGGCGGCCACCATCCCGACCCCAACCTGGTCCATGCCAAGGATCTGTACGACCTGATGATGTCGGACGCCGCGCCCGACCTTGGCGCGGCCTCGGACGGCGACGGCGACCGCAACCTGATCATCGGGCGCGGCCAGTTCGTCACGCCGTCGGATTCGCTCGCGATGATCGCGGCCAACGCCCATCTGGCGCCGGGCTACAAGGCCGGGCTCAAGGGCATCGCCCGCTCCATGCCGACCTCGGGGGCGGCGGACCGGGTGGCGCAGCAGCTCGGCATCGCGCTCTACGAGACGCCGACCGGCTGGAAGTTCTTCGGCAATCTGCTCGACGCCGGGCTCGCCACCGTGTGCGGCGAGGAGAGCGCGGGCACCGGCTCCGACCATGTGCGCGAGAAGGACGGGCTGTGGGCGGTGCTGATGTGGCTCAACGTGCTCGCCGTGCGCAAGCAGCCGGTGGCGCAGATCGTGCGCGAGCACTGGGCGACCTATGGGCGCAACTACTACACCCGCCACGATTATGAGGAAGTCGACGCCGCCGCCGCCGAGGGGCTGATCGCCGACCTGCGCGCCCGGCTGGACGGGCTGCCCGGCACGAGCCTCGGGGCGCTGACCGTCGAGAAGGCGGACGATTTCGCCTATCACGACCCGGTGGACGGCTCGGTGACCACCAAGCAGGGCATCCGGGTCTATTTCACCGACGGTTCGCGCATCGTCTACCGGCTGTCGGGCACGGGAACGGCGGGCGCGACGCTGCGGGTCTATATCGAGCGCTTCGAGCCGGACGCGGCGCGCCACGACATCGAGACCCAGGCGGCGCTGGCGGACCTGATCGACATCTCGCGAAGCCTGCCGGATATTGCCGGCCGCACCGGCCGCGCCGCGCCCGACGTCATCACCTGAGCGCGGACGCCTGAGGCGCGAAGGGGCTCAGGCCCCTTCGCCGTAGCGCAGGGAATCGGTCCAGAGCAGCTCCAGCCGGCGCAGCACGTTGAAGGCGGTTTCGAGCTCCTGCGCGTCCGACACGTTGCGGGCGCTCTGGCGGTTCACATTGTCATGCATGGCGCGGATGGCCTCGCACAGCGCGTTGGCCTTGTCCGTCAGGCGCAGCCGCGCGGAGCGGCGGTCGCGCAGCGAGGCCGAGCGGTGCACGTAGTCGGCTTCCACCAGCTGCTTGAGATTGTAGGAGGCGTTGGAGCCGAGATAGTGCCCGCGCTCCAGCAGGTCGCGCACCGAGAGCTCGTCATTGCCGATGGTGAACAGCAGCATCACCTGAGAGGGGCTGATGTCGTCCGTGCCGAGGCGGGTCAGCTCGACGCGCAGGAGATCGAGAAAGCGCCGGTGGGCGCGCTCGATCAGCCGCGCAATCTCCAGATGCGTGACCGTGACCTCGGGACCTTCATTGACGCTACTCATATGCGGGAAGCCTTTGAAAGCATGGGCACCGATCGACCTTTGATGTGGGCGTGACGGCGGCCGCCGAAATGACGGTCCCCGTTAGCTGTCGGCTGTAGCGGCCGCATCATGGCCGGATGGCAATCCCGATCTCCCGGCATCGCTTTGTCTGCACTCCTGCGAACCCTGCGCCACGCGGGACGGACCATGCCGCGGCCCGAAGAAAAGGTCGCGAGCAAAAGGCCGTCCGCGTGTGTCATCATCATGGCGTATCCCTGACGGGACTCACAGCTAATGTCGTGAAATTAACAGTGTTTCGCCAGGAGGAAAGCCCCGGCGCACAAGCGGGCGCCGGCTGGCCATATGTGGCCGTTGCGGTCAGTGGCTTTCCTGAAGATGCGCTTCGAGAAACCACAGCGCCTTGTCGAGCGAGCGCGAGGCGGCGGTGAAGATATCCGCCGTGGTGGCATCGCCGGCATCGCCGGATTCGTCGATCGCCTTGCGCACGCTGTTGGCGACGATGCCGTAGCGCTCGATCAGCGCCGCGAGGTGATCCTTCACGGCGTAGATGTCGAGCGGGTAGGGCTTGAGGCTCGTCGCCTCGGCGACGACCTGCGTCGAGCCCAGCGCGGTGCCGCCGAGCTGGACCACGCGCTCGGCCATGGTGTCGGTGTGCTCGTCGAGCTGGGCGCGCAGTCCGTCCAGCATCTCGTGGACGGCGATGAACTGCGGGCCCTTGAGGTTCCAGTGCGCCTGCTTGGTCGCAAGGGCAAGGTCCAGCCCGGCAGCCAGATTGGCGTTCAGAAGCTGGATGGAAACCTGCTTGGCATTGGAGGGGACGTCGTTGTTCGTCTTGTGCTCGCGCATGTTGTTCTCCCTGGCGGACCCGGCCGCGCGCAGTATGCCACCAATGCCGCCCCCGGGCGATGGCGCGCGGGCGTCGCCCCCTGCTGAATGTGCAGCACTGGCACTGCGACCAAAGGTCAGTTCAATAATTTTGAATTTCGAACTTTTTTAATGGCTTTTCTGCCACAATGCTGGCAGATGGTGAAATGGCGGGCTGGCTTTGTCACGCATCAGCATAGGTGCGGACGCCAAACGAAGCGTGCGACGTGTCTCGACTCTTCGGCCTCGGCCTGTCGCGTCACTCGAAGCCCACGGATCGCGGCGCTTACCTCGCGTGAGCGGGGTGAGAGGTTGCGCTGTTTCCTCTGTGTTTTGAAGGACGGCGCGCCGGGAGCTCGCGATGGGAATGAGACTTTTGGAAGGTATCTCTACGGATCCTCGTCCGGGTGCCGCGGCGTCGAATGTCGCCGGCGACCGCGGTGGAGGAGACCGGTCGGAGCCTTGCCATAGTTCGACAGACGACACCGGCCCGGGAGACAATAGCGTGAGCATCCTTGAAGGCGTGATGAGCAAGACCGTATCGCCGCGTGTTTTCGGCCGCGCATCCGACGTGCCCGCCGCCAATCTTCCCCCTCAGGCGCCGTCGGAGCACGAATTCCTCGGCGTGAAGCTGGCCAATCTGACCGAAAAGCAGGTGGCGATGCAGATCGCCGCCCGCCCGGTGGATGCGCCGTTCGCCTATGTCGTCACGCCCAACGCCGCGCATTTCAACCGCCTCGCCCGCCTCGGCGACAAGCGCTTCAACGACGCCTACGAGCACGCCTGGCTGCGGCTGCTCGACGGGCAGATCCCGCGCGCGCTCGCCAAGATCTTCTTCGGGCAGAGCATTCCGCTCGCCACCGGTAGCGACGTGACGCTCGACCTGCTGCACAATCACATCCTGCCTGACGACGTGGTGACGGTCATTGCCAGCACCGAGGAACTCCGCGCCGGGCTCAAGGAGCGCTTCGGCCTGCGCAACGTGGCGCTGCATGTGCCGCCGCGCGGCTTCGTGAAGGACGAGAAGGCGTTTGCCGCCTGCATCGACTTCGTGATGGCCCATCCCGCACAATATGTGTTCTTCGCCGTCGGCGCCCCGCAGTCGGAATATCTCGCCCGTGCCGTGTTCGCGCGCGGCGATGCGGTGGGCACCGGGCTGTGCGTGGGCAGCGGCCTGCTGTTCGCCACCGGCCTTTCCCGGCGCGCGCCGCCGTTCTTCCGCCGCAACGGGCTGGAGTGGTTCTACCGGCTGATGTGCAACCCGCTCGGCCATGCCCGGCGCATCTTCGTCGAATCCATGCCGATCTTCCTGATCGTGCTGCGCGCGCGCTTCGGTTCGGATAAGGTTTCCGGCGGCAAGACCCCAGCCCCGATGTGATGAGGACCGACGTGGACGACGCCTTCTCCGGTACCGTTCTCGTCACCGGGGCCGCCGGGTTTGTGGGTCGCACCGTCTGCCGTCATCTCCTCGCTCAAGGCTGGCGGGTCCGCGCCGGCATCCGCCGCGCGGGGATGCCCGCGGACATTGCCGGTCATCCGGCCTTACGCGAAACACCGTGCGACCTGAGCAAGCCGGACGAGGTGCGCGCCGCTGCCGAGGGCGTCGACGCGGTGGTCCATGCCGCCTATGGCGAGGTCGCGGGCATGGAACGCGAATTTGCCTGCCTGCTGGACGCCGCCGCGCGGCCTGACGCCGCCCCGCCGCTGGTCTATCTCAGCTCGATCGCGGTCTATGGCGAGCGCACCGGCGAGGTCCGCGAGACCGATGCGCCGGCCGGCGGCCTGACCGACTACGCCGCCGCCAAGCTCACCTGCGAGAAGTATCTGCGCGAATGGACCCAGGCGGGCCGCAGCGCCACCGTGCTCCGCCCCGGCATCATCTACGGCTCGGGCAGTCCGTTCTGGATCGAAAAGCTCGGCCGGCGCATCCGGCGCGGCGCCTGGGGCACCTTCGGCGCGGATGGCGAGGGGCTGGCGGCGCTGGTCCATGTCGATGAGGTGGCGCGGGCCATCGGCCTGGCACTGCGGGCCGCGCCCGGCGAGGGCATGCGCGTGCTCAACATCACCGGGCCGGACAGCCCGAGCTGGAACGGCTATTTCACCACGCTCGCCGCGCATATGGGATGCCGGCTACGCCCGATCGGGACGCTGGAGCGCCGGCTGCGCATCGCCGCCTCGCTCCCCGCCAAGGTCTGGCGACGCCTGCGCCTGCCGGGCTTCGAGGCGCTGGCGCTGGCGCCGACACGGGACGAGATGAAGCTGTTCGCCCGCAAGGCGCGCTATTCCTCCGAGCGCGCGCGGACCGCGATCGGATGGGAGCCCGCGATCGGGCTCGAAGACGGGTTGAAGAGAACGCGGCTCGTCGGCTAGAGCCTTTGCGGTGGCTCTGGAGCCTTTTCCGCGCGGGCTTGGGGCGCGGACCGCTCCGGCTGGCGCCGCGACGTATCAGTGAAGGGCGGATGGGCACGAACAGCGAGGGCGCGGGGCAGGGCGGGCGCAAGGTTTCCGGTTGGGCGGCGATTGCCGGGCTGGAGGCGGCCAGCCGTCTGTTCCTGCAAGTGCTCACCACCGCCGTGCTGGCGCGGCTGCTGACGCCGGACGATTTCGGCACCACGGCGCTGGTGCTGACCGTGGTGACGATCTTCAATGTCTTCGTCGCCGTGCCGTTCGAAGAGCCGCTGTCGCAGCGCAAGCATCTGCGCGGCATCCATGTGCGCACCGCGCTGGCGGCGAGCTGGGCGATGGGGCTGCTGTTTCTCGCCCTGTCGGTGCCGGTCGGCTGGGGGCTCGGCCAGCATTACGACCTGCCTGAGCTCGCGCTTCTGCTTCCGGCCGCCTCACTGATGCTGTTTCCCAATGTCGCGGTGGTGATGGCGACCGCGGTGGCGCGGCGGCGGAGGGCGTTCAATGCCATCGCGCTGTCGACGCTGGTCGGCAATGTGGTCGGCACCGTGGCGGCGATCGGGCTGGGCTTCCTCGGCGCGGGGCTGTGGGCGCTGATCGCGTTCCGCGTGGCCGCGATCTTCGCGCAGGCGATCGTGCTGGTCGGGCTGGTGGGCATGAGCCTGAAGCCGGCCTGGTCGCGGCGCCATTACACCGATCTCGCCGGCTTCGCCTGGACCATTCTGTGGGACCGGCTCACCGACAACCTGACCTATCTGCTGTTCAACTTCATGGTGGCCAGCATGTTCGGCATCGGCGTGCTCGGCCAGTTCAACATGGCGATGCGGGTGATCGAGCCGGTGCGCGGCGCGGTGATCGCGGTGAGCCACAATCTGAGCTTCGCGCTGTTCCTGCCGGCCGCGCACGGGGCGGGGGACCTTGGCCTTCTGGTGCGCCGGTTCTGCGCGCGCACGGCGCTGGTGACCTCGCCGATCTTCTTCGGCATCGCCGCGGTGGCGCCGCTGCTGGTTCCGGTGCTGGCGGGGCCTGGCTGGGAGCAGGCGGTGCTGATCGCGCAGATCCTCGGCATTGGCGGCGGGCTGGTGACGGCGACACAACTGGTGATCACCGCGCTCTCCGCTCTCGGCCGGCCCCAATATTCGCTGTGGCGCGGCGTCACGCGGCTCGCCGTCATCGTCGCCGCGCTGGCGAGCATCGGGCCGTTCGGCGCGGTGGCGGTCGGGCTGTCGCGGCTCGCCGGCGACCTGACCGATACGCTCGGCGCGCTCGTGCTGGCGCGGTGGCGGCTGGCGATACCGCTGCGGCGGCTGCTCGGCGACCTCGTGCGGCCGCTGGCCTGTTCCGGCCTGATGGCGGGGGCGGTGGCGCTGGCCGGCCCGCTCCTGCATGCGCGGCTGGGCGAGATCGGCGGGCTGGCGGCGGCGGTAGCGCTCGGCGCCGTGCTCTATCCGGCGCTGCTCGCGCTGCTTGACCGCGCGGGTCTTTCCGCCGTGCTGGCGGCAGTGCGCAGGCGGTAGCGCTATCCCTGCCGGTCCAGCACGAAATGGCGGGCGGAGCGGGCGGGGAGCGCGATCATGGCGAAGGGGTCGAAATGCGCCGGACCCTCGCCAAGCGGCCCGAGCCGTGTCCGTGACGCATCGAAGCCATAGGCCGCGATGGTGCGATAGCTCTGGTCGAGGTGCAGGCGCAGCGGCAGTTCCCGCGTCGAGCGGTTGATCGCGATGACATGCAGCCGCGTGCCGGCGACGCCGCCATAGAGCGCGAGCTCGGCCCTCCCGTCGTGATCGAGGCGCACGCGGCGCGGGGGAAACATCCCGCCCTTGCCGTCATAGTCGCGATAGAGCGCGAAGGCGTTGCCGACCTGTCCGTCGAGCGGCCCCCAGTGGCAGGCATAGGCGACATTGGCCTGCGCGAAGCGGCCGAGCACGTCGGCGACGGCGAGCCCGGTGGCGAGCTGGCCGACGCCGCCGAAATTGAACTCGGTGACGCCGAGCAGCGTGCCCGGATAATGTTTGGCGATCAGGCGGTTGAGGCTTGGCAGGATCGGCAGGGCGAGCTCCACCTTGTCGCTGACCGGCAGCGCGCGGATCACCCAGCTGTCCTCCGCGAAGCCCGCCTCGGTGAGCGAGCGAGGGCCCGCGAGCACCGCCTCGGCATGGGCCGGGTCCTCAGTGTTGAGCAGGTCGCCGAGGTTGGACTGCGGATACCAGTGCACGTCCAGCACATCGAGCAGCCGCGCGCCGAAGGCATCGGAGGCGACGCGGAAGGCATCGAGATAGGCGGCGATGAAGCTGCCGAAATGCGCGTAATCCGCCCAGTCCGGCGCGTGCTGGAAGTTCTGGAACTCGGTGACGCCCCAGCTCGCCGGGCCGAACACCAGCGCATGGGGGTCGATGGTCTTGATCACCTTCGCCGCCGCGATCGAGCGTTCCAGCAGGCTCTTGACGGTCGGCGGCTCAAGCACGATGCGCGGATGGGTTTCCGCCCACAGGCCGGGCTCGTTGTCGAGCGAGTAGGCGCGGATGCCGGTCGGCGTGTTCGCCTGACCATAGGTCTCCACCAGCCGGCGAATGAGCTGGGGCATGTCGCACACCGTCTTGTCGATGGGCGCGAAGGCCTCGGTGTCGGAGGACCAGCGCAGCGGCACGAAGCGGGCGGACGGGGCGTGCTCGGATTCCGGCACCTCGCCATTGGCGTCGGCGGCGACATAGCCGGCGAGTTGCAGCGTGACGAGGCTCTGCGCGCCGCAGTCGAGGCTGTTGCGGTGCATCTTTGCGATGACGGCGGCGGGCTCGGCGCGCTGCTCGGGCGCGATGTCGAGGAATTCCGCGAGGCCGAGGACATTGGCGTGATACCAGTCCTTGCCGGCGTTCTGGGTGTTGTTGGTCCAGTTGTAGGTGGTCATGAGATTGCCGCCGAGCCGGCGGAACGGCGTGCGCAGCCGCTTGTCGAACACGATGGAAGGCTCGCCGCCCACCATGCGGCCGAACTCGTTGGAGCCGTAGATATAGGGCGAGATCGGCTCGGCCCGCGCGCCGTCATGAACGCGTGCCGAGACGCCCGCCGCATGGGCTGCGCCTTCGAGCGTCATCGGCAGCAGGGCCGAGGCGAGCGCGCCTTTCAACAGAGATCGCCGTGTGGTCATGGAGTGCGGGTATCG
>NZ_JAZDRM010000062.1:0-12517 GCF_047501495.1 Ancylobacter sp. G4_0304
GGGGACGGACATGGGGCGGGCGGCGAGGCCTTCCGTTAGGGGAGGGAGCGATGCGGTGACAAGGTCGCTATGAATAGCACGCTTGCGCGCGGCATGGCGTAGTGGCATGCGCCTATGGGACAGCGCGAGAGGAGAGATGATGGCGAGCAACGTGGTTCTTCCCGGCGGCGAAACCGTCCCGGCCCTTGGCATCGGCACCTGGATGATGGGCGAGCGCGCCAATGCCCGCCGCGAGGAGATCGAATCGATCCGCCTCGGCGTCGAGCTCGGCCTCACCCTGGTCGACACCGCCGAGATGTATGGCGACGGCGCCTGCGAGAGCCTGCTCGGCGAGGCGCTGGCAGGGCTGCGCGACGAGGTGTTCCTCGTCAGCAAGGTCTACCCGCACAATGCCAGCCATATGGGCGTGATGGCGGCCTGCGAGCGCAGTCTCAAGCGGCTGAAGACCGACCGGCTCGACCTCTATCTCCTGCACTGGCGCGGCGGCGTGCCGCTGGAGGACACCATTGGCGGCTTCGAGGAGCTGAAGGCGATGGGCAAGATCCGCCACTGGGGCGTCTCCAATTTCGACACGGACGACATGGAGGAGCTGTGGGACTGCGAGGGCGGCGATGCCTGCGCGGTCAATCAGGTGCTCTACAATCTCACCCGGCGCGGCCCGGAATGGGACCTGCTGCCGTGGATGGAGCGCCACAAGGTGCCGCTCATGGCCTACAGCCCGATCGAGCAGGGGCGCATTCCCGTGAGCGGGGTTCTGGCGAAGATCGCCGAGAAGCACGGCGCCCGTCCGTTCCAGATCGCGCTGGCCTGGGTGCTGCGCAACCCGAACAACATCGTGATCCCGAAGGCCTCGCGCCCCGCCCACATGCGCGAGAATGCCGGCGCGCGCGACATCGCGCTCGACGGCGAGGACCTTGCCGCGCTCGACAAGGCGTTCGCGCCGCCCTCGCGCAAGCGCTCGCTGGAAATGCTGTGAGCCGGGCGCGAGACGACGTGGCAACATGACCGCCATCCGGCTGCGGAACGTGACGCTGCGGCGCGGGGGGCGCGTCGTGCTCGACGCCCTGGACCTCGACCTCGCCGAGCGGCGGATCGGGCTGATCGGCGCCAATGGCTCGGGCAAGAGCTCGCTGGTGCGCCTGTTCAACGGGCTGCTGGCCGCCGATGAGGGCGAGGTGGAGGTCCACGGGCTGAAGGCGTCGGAAAAAGCATCCGAGCTTCCGCGCAAGGTCGGCTTCATCTTCCAGAACCCGGACCACCAGATCATCTTCCCGACCGTCGCCGAAGAGGTGGCGTTCAGCCTGGAGCAATCCGGCCTGCCGCGACGCGAGGCCTTGAAGGCCGCCGTGCCCGCACTCGCCCGCTTCGGCCGCGAACATTGGGCGGAGCGGCCGGTCCATGCGCTCTCGGAAGGCGAGAAGCAGTTCCTGTGCATCATTGCCGTGCTGGTGATGGAGCCGGCGGTGGTGGTGCTGGACGAACCGTTCTCCAGCCTCGACCTGATCACGCGGCGACGGCTGGAGGGGCTGATCGCCACCCTGCCGCAGCAGGTGATCACCATCGCCCATGAGCTGGACGCTTTCAGTGTCTATGACCGCGTGCTCTGGCTCGATGGCGGGCGCGTGCGCCTGGATGGGGCGCCGGGCGAAGTGGTCGGGGCGTATCGGGACTGGGCGGAGGCGCAGGCGGCTGAGCAGGCATTGCCGGGCGACACCTTGCTGGAAGCCCGGCCGTGATCTCGCTCTATCTGCCCGAGCGCACCTGGCTGCACGGCATCGCCGCCGGCCACAAGCTGATCGCGCTGGCGCTGGTGAGCCTGCTTGTTGCCCCGTTCGACAATCTGGCGCTGATGGCGGGGCTGCTGCTCGCCGTGCTGGCGCTTTATGCCAGCCTCGGCCGGGCCGCGCTGCGCCAGCTTTCCCTGCTGCGGCCGATGGCGCCGCTGCTCGTCCTGCTGCTCGCGCTGCATGCGTGGAACGGCGACATCTGGCTCGGGGTGAGCCTCTGCCTGCGACTTCTCGCCATGATCCTGCTCGCCAATGCCGTGACCATGACCACGCGCATGGACGCGATGATGGACGCGGTGGAGCCGCTGCTGCGCCCGCTGGCCTGGTTCGGCGCCAGCCCGCGCGCGGTGGCGCTGGCGGTGGCGATGATGATCCGTTTCGTGCCGCTGCTGTTCGCGCTGTGGGAATCGCTCAACGAGGCGTGGCGTGCCCGCACCGGGCGGCGCGGCGGCTGGCGCCTGCTCGCGCCTTTCTGTATCCAGACACTGAAGCTTTCCCATCATGCCGCGGAGGCGCTGGCCGCGCGCGGCGGCGCCCCGCGAGGAGACACACGATGAAGGACCGTTCGCTTGTCCAGATCGCGCTTTATGCGGCAATCTTCGCGGTGCTGGGGCTGCTGCCGAAATTCGACATACCGCTTGCCGGCGGCGTGCCGATCACGGCGCAGAGCATGGGCGCGATGCTGGCGGGGGTGATGCTCGGCGCCCGGCGCGGGGCGCTTGCCATCCTCCTGCTGCTGTTCGTGGTGGCGCTCGGGGCGCCGCTGCTGGCGGGCGGACGCGGGGGCCTGGGCGTGTTCTTCGGCCCCTCGGTCGGCTTCCTGTTCGGCTGGGTGGCGGCGGCCTTCGTTGCCGGCTGGATCATGGAGAAGCTGCGCGAGAAGCCGGTGTTCCCGGCCGCGCTGATCGCGGCGGTGATCGGAGGCATACCGGTGCTCTATGCCTTCGGCATTGTCGGCATGTCGGCCATGTCCGGCCTGTCGCTGCTCGACGCCACCAAGGCCTGCCTGATCTTCATTCCCGGCGACACCATCAAGGCGGTGCTGGTGGCGCTGGTCGCGCAGACGGTGGCGCGCGGCCTGCCGGAAGCCCTGCTCTCACGCGCGTCATAGCGCATTGGGCCCGGCGACCATCGGCGCGGCGCTCTCGGCGCTGGCGGCGGAGGCGCCGCTGCGGCTGGCGCTCGCCTGCGACGGCGAGACTCTCACGCGCGCCCGGCTGGCGCACCGCGTTGCCCACCTTTCGCGAGAGATCGCCGCCCGCACCGGACCCGGCGCCGCCGTGGCGCTCGACATGGCGAACGGGGTCGATCTGGTCACTCTGTTCTTCGCCTGCGCGGTCAGCGGGCGGCAGGCGCTGGTCTATGATCCGGCGTGGCCGGCGCGCTATCGCGCGGCGATCGATGCCGCGCTCGCCCCGGCGCTGACCGTGACCGGCCCCGAGGACTGGCTCGGCGAAGGCGGGGAGGCGGCGTTTCCTGCGGCGCCGTCGCCCGATGCGCCATTCTATGTCGGCTTCACCTCCGGCTCCACCGGCCTGCCCAAGGGCTATCGCCGCGCCCACCGCTCCTGGACCGACAGCTTCACCGTGAGCGAGGTGGAGTTTGGCCTGAATGCGGACGACGTGGTCATGGCGCCCGGCGGGCTCGCGGCCTCGCTCCACCTCTACGGCGTGGTCCATGCGCTGCATATCGGGGCGCGGGCGGTGATGATGCGCCAGTTCCACCCGCGCCGCGCGCTCGGCCTCATCGCCCGGCATGGCGTCACCGCGCTCTACGCGACGCCGACGCAGCTCCAGATGCTGATCGAGGCGGCGGGCGAGGACGCATTCCCGAGCGTGCGGCTGTTGATGATCAGCGGCGCCAAATGGCAGGCGCAAACTCGCGCGGCGACGCAGCGCCTGTTCCCGAGTGCCGCGATCTGCGAGTTCTACGGCGCTTCGGAGCTGTCCTTCGTCACGATCGGCCGCGCCGACGAGAAGGTGCCGCCCGGCTCGGTCGGCCGCGCCGCCCATGGCGTGGAGCTGCGCATCCGCGACACGCATGGCCGCGACCTCCCGGCCGGCGAGGTCGGCGCGATCTGGGTTGGCAGCACGCTGCTGTTCGACGGCTATGCCTGCGGCGGCGGCGAGGAAATCCGCCGCGAGGGCGCCTTCATGACCGTCGGCGACCATGGCCGGCTGGATGAGCGCGGCTTCCTCTATCTCCACGGCCGCGAGAAGCGGATGCTGGTGACGTCCGGCCTCAATGTCTACCCCGAGGAGGTGGAGGCGGTGCTTGTGACCCTGCCGGGCGTGGTGGAGGCCTGCGTGTTCGGCCTGCCGGACCCGCTGCGCGGGGTGGAACTGGTCGCGGTGCTGCGCGGCACGGTCGACGAGCGGGCGCTGCGCGCCGGTTGTCGGGCGCTGCTGCCCGCCGCCAAGGTGCCGCGGCGCTTCCTGCATATCGAGGACTGGCCGCGCACCTCGGGCGGCAAGGCCGACCTCACCGCGCTGGCCCGCCTCGCTGAACAATCTGCCGAGGCGCGGTGATGCGCGCGGCTTTCGTGATTGCCGCCCGCCGCACCGCCGTCGCGCCCCGGCATGGCGCGTTCCGCGAGGTGGAGGCGCATGACCTCGCCGCCCCGGTGCTGCGCGCCTGCCTCGCGGATGCGGGTCTGTCGCCGCGCGCGCCGGTCGATCAGGTCATTCTCGGCAATGCGCTGTCCGGCGGCGGCAATGTCGCCCGCCTCGCCGCGCTGGCGGCCGGGCTGTGCGAGAGCGTGCCGGCATTGACCATCGACACCCAGTGCTGTTCGGGCCTGGACGCCATTCTCCTTGCCGCGCGGCTGGTGGAATCCGGTGCCGCCGGACTGGTTTTGGCGGGCGGGGTGGAGAGCTTCAGCCGCGCGCCTCTGCGTGCGCGCCGTCCGAAAGCGAAGGGCGAGGCGCCGGAGTTCTACGACCGGCCGGCCTTTTCGCCATGGCCGCTGCGCGATCCCGACATGATCGAGGCCCTTGGCCGCCTCGCCGATCAACAGCGCATCACGAGGGCCGAACAGGCGGCCTTCGCGGTGGACAGCCACCGCAAGGCGCGCGCGGCGCGCGGCGCGTTGGAGGCCGAAATCGTTCCGGTGGCGGGGCTTGGGGCCGACAGTTTTACGCGGGATCTCACGCCGGAACTGTGCGCCCGCGCGCGTCTGATCCACGGCGAGGGCGAACATGCGCTCGACACAGCGGGCGTCGCCGTGGAGGCCGACGCGGCGGCGGTGGTGCTGGTCGCCTCGCGGGAGTGGACGGAAAGGCTGGCCCGCGCCGGCCACTTTTCCTGCGAGGTGTTTTATGGCCGCTCCTTCGGCGCGGCCCCTGACGACCCGCCTTATGCCGTCGACCGGGCCTTCGAGGCGCTCGCGTTCGAGACGCTGCTTTTCGATGATGAGATGCTGGTGCAAGGCTTCACCCGTCCCGACTGGAAGCAGATCGCCGTGGTGGAGCTCATGGAGGCCGCGGCAGCGCAGGCCCTGCACAATTGCCGGAACGCGGACCTCGATCCGGCACGGATCAATCGCGGCGGCGGGGCGCTGGCGCGCGGCCATCCCATCGGGGCCTCGGGGGCGATCCTTGCCGTACGGTTGTTCCACGAGCTGGGGAGGGAGGAACCGGGCGCGCTCGGCCTTGCCGCCATCGCGGCGGCAGGAGGGCTTGCCAGCGCGCTCTTGTTGCAGCGCAGCTAAGGGTTTGTTTGCGGTTCGTGCACCCGTTGGGGCAGGATCGGACGAATCGGACCATCACGCTCCGCCCGCCGGCGGGAAGACACGGGCGACCGGAATGAACGCGATTTCCTCGCGCCAGCAGGACATACTGGTTCTCGCCCGCGCCCATGGCCGTGTCAGCGTCGACGACCTCGCCGCGCGGTTCGAAGTGTCGCCGCAAACCATCCGCAAGGACCTGAACGATCTGTGCGTGCGCCGGCTGATGTCGCGCGTCCATGGCGGCGCGGTGGTGGCGTCGGGGGTCGAGAACGTCGCCTATGAGGCGCGCCGGGCCATGGCGCAGGGCGCCAAGCGCGCCATCGCCGAGGCCGCCGCCGCCATGGTGCCCAACCGGGCCTCGCTGTTCATCAATATCGGCACCACGACCGAGGAGGTCGCCCGCGCGCTGGGTGACCATGAGGATTTGCTGGTCATTACCAACAACCTCAACGTCGCCATGCTGCTGTACCGCCATCCCAAGATCGAGCTGATCATGGCCGGCGGCCCGGTGCGCCATGCCGACGGCGCGGTGATCGGCTCGGCGGCGGTGGATTTCGTGCGCCAGTTCCGGGTCGACTACGCCGTCATCGGTGCCTCCGCCATCGAGGAAGACGGCACGCTGCTCGATTTCGACTATCGCGAAGTGCAGGTGGCGCGCGCGATCATCGACAATGCGCGGCAGGTGATCCTGGTCGCGGACCGCTCCAAGCTGGAGCGCTCCGCCCCGGTGCGGATCGGCGAAATGAGCGAGGTCGACACCTTCGTCACCGATGTCGTGTCCTCGCCCGCGCTGCGCGACATCTGCAGTGCCAACGGCGTCGAGCTGATCGAGGTTGGCGGCGTCGACGAAGAGACGTTCTGACGGGAAGCCGGACCGGCGCCGCGGGCCGGCGGTGCTGATCGCCTGCGGGCCGCCCCCGGCTACTGGAGGGGCCTTGCCGGCCTCGTGGGCCTCGTCGCGACGCTGGCGCTGTACCGGCGCGGGAGGGCGTCCCGCAGCGTTTCGGCCTGAGCACCGGCGGCTCCCCCAAAGGGGGAGGCCGGGCGGGTGTTCGCCGGAACGCCGCGCCGGGCTAGACTGCGCCGCCGGATTCGCCCGGCTCCGCAGGAGAAGACGCATGGAACTTCGCCGTCTCGGCCGCTCGGACATCCTCGTTCCCCCGCTGTGCTTCGGCGGCAATGTCTTCGGCTGGACCGCCGACGAAGACGCCTCTTTCGCGCTGCTCGACGGGCTGGCGGAGGCCGGCTTCAATTTCATCGACACGGCGGACGTGTATTCACGCTGGGCGAAGGGCCATGTCGGGGGCGAATCCGAGGCGGTGATCGGCCGCTGGATGAAGGCGCGCGGCAACCGCTCCAAAATGATCATTGCCACCAAGGTCGGCTCCGACATGGGACTCGGCAAGGTGTGCCTGAAGGCCGATTACATCACGAGCGCGGTCGAGGCCTCGCTGTCGCGGCTCCAGACCGATTATATCGACCTCTACCAGTCGCACTGGGACGATCCCGAGACTCCGTTCGAGGACGTGCTCGGCGCCTATGACCGGCTGATTCAGGCCGGCAAGGTGCGCCTCATCGGCGCCTCCAATCTCTCCGGCGCCCGGCTGTTCGACGCGCTAGCGGTCGCCGCGCGCGAGAAGCTGCCGCGCTACGAGACGCTGCAGCCGGAATATAATCTGTGCGAGCGCAGCACCTATGAGAACGAGCTGGAGCCGATCTGCCGCGCCAACGGGCTCGGCGTCATCACCTATTTCTCGCTCGCCGCGGGCTTCCTCACCGGCAAGTACCGCACGACGGCGGACGCGCAGAAGAGCGTGCGCGGCAAGACGCTGGTCGACAAATATCTTAACGAACGCGGCGAGCGGATTCTCGCGACGCTGGACGACATCGCGGGCGCTCACGCCGCCACGCCGGCGCAGGTGGCACTGGCCTGGATCATGGCGCGGCCCTCGATCACCGCGCCGATCGCCAGCGCCTCGCGGATCGAGCAGCTCGGCGACCTGATCGCCAGCGCCTCGCTGGAGCTGTCCTCGCAGGACATCGCCCGGCTGAACACCGCGAGCGCCTGAGGCCCGCAATGGCCGGCGGCCGGGACAAGCCCGGCCGTGCCGTGGCACAAAGGCCGGGAATTCTGCATGAACGGAGCCGCCCGATGACCCCCGCCACCGCCGCCGAACTCGCGCGCTTCATTGATGCCGGACGCGGCGTCGCCCCGGCTGATCTCGTCATCAAGGACGTGGTGCTGCTCGACGTGATCACCGGCGAGCGCACCGAGACCGACATCGCCATCGTCGGAGACCGCATCGTCGGTACCTATGACCACTATGACGGGACTGAGGAAATCGACGGGCGTGGGCTGACGGCGGTACCGGGATTCATCGACACCCATCTTCACGTCGAATCGTCGCTGGTGACGCCGCTGGAATTCGACCGCTGCGTGCTGCCGCACGGCGTGACCACCGCGATCTGCGATCCCCACGAGATCGCTAACGTGCTGGGCGCTGAAGGTATCCGCTATTTCCAGGACTGCGCGCGCCACACGCTGATGGATTTGCGGGTGCAGTTGTCCTCCTGCGTGCCGGCGACGCCGTTCGAGACCGCTGGCGCGTACCTTTCCGCCGCCGACCTTGTGGCGCTGCGCGGCGACCCGTCCGGCATCGGGCTCGCCGAGTTCATGAATTTTCCCGGCGTGCTGTTCAAGGATGAGGGGTGTCTCGCCAAGCTGGAAGCGTTTTCCGGCGGCCATATTGACGGCCACGCGCCGCTGCTCTCCGGGCGCGACCTCAACGGCTACATCGCCGCCGGCATTCGCACCGAGCATGAGGCCACTACGCTTGCCGAGGCGCGCGAGAAGCTGAGGAAGGGCATGAACGTGCTGATCCGGGAGGGCTCGGTCTCCAAGGACCTGCACGCGCTGATCCCGCTGATCGACGCCGACACCTCCGCCTTCCTCGCCTTCTGCACCGACGACCGCAACCCGCTCGACATCGCCGAGGAGGGCCATCTCGACTACATGATCCGCGAGGCGATCCGCCATGGCGCGCCGCTGCACCATGTCTATCGCGTGGCGAGCTGGTCGGCGGCTAACGCCTTCGGGCTGAAGGATCGCGGCCTGATCGCGCCGGGGCGCCGGGCCGACATCGTGCTGCTGGAGGATGTCGAGGCGTGCCGGGTGCGGCAGGTGATCGCCGCCGGGTACCTCGTCACGCCCGAGCGCTTCGCCGCGCGCGAAACCGTCGCGCCGGTCGGGCTCGCCTCGATGAAGGCGGCGCCGGTCGAGGCTGGCGCGTTCCGCGTTCCCGCCAACCGCACCGCCACGCGGGTGATCGGCGTGGTGCCGGGGCGGATCATCACCGAGGACCTGACCCTGGAACTGCCGATCGCCGGCGGCGCCAAGCAGATCGACCTCGAACAGGACGCGGTGAAGGTCTGCGTGGTCGAGCGCCACGGCAAGACCGGGGAGGGCGGGGTCGGCAATATCGGGCGCGGCTTCGTCCACGGCTTCGGCATGAAGCGCGGCGCCATCGCCTCCTCGGTCGGCCATGACAGCCACAATATCTGCGTGGTGGGCGTCGACGACGCCGACATGGCGCTGGCGGTGAACCGGCTGATCGCGCTGAAGGGCGGCTTCGCCGTGGCCGATGGCGGGCGCATCACCGGCGAACTCGCGCTCCCGGTCGCCGGGCTGATGTCCGACCGCCCGTTCGAGGAAGTGCATGACGCGCTGATCGAGCTGCGCGCGGCGGCGAAGGCGCTGGGGGTGACGCTGGCCGAGCCGTTCCTCCAGGTCGCCTTCCTGCCGCTGCCGGTGATCCCGCATCTCAAGATCACCGATTTCGGCATGTTCGACGTCAACCGCTTCGAGCTTATCGAGGGGTGAGGAGTAGAACGTAGCGTCATCCCCGACGGCCGCAGGCCGCTCCGGAAGCGCATCGATCCCGACTCTGCGGCTTCGCGTCTGGCCGGGGTGACGGCATCGCCGGGATAGTCGCACCCGCTCCGCGCTTCTGCTATCAGCGGCACGCGATCAACCTGCGCCGGAAAGCCATGTCCTTCCTGTTCCTTCCGCTTCTCGTGCTGTGGACCCTGGCGCTGGCGCCGGCGGCGCCGGTGCTGGCGCTGATGAAGAACCCGGTGCGTACCCGCGCCTTCTCGCGCTTCTGGGCGCGCGGGGTTCTGGCGATCCTGCGCGGGGTCGGCCGTCTGTCCTATGTCGAGGAAGGGCTGGAGAACCGGCCGGCGGGGCCGGCGCTCTACATCGCCAACCACCAGTCGGCCTGGGAGACCATCGCCTTTGCCGTGCTGGTGCCCGATGTCGCGATCGTGCTGAAGGAGGAGCTGTACCGCATCCCGGTGTTCGGTTGGTTCCTGCGCCACTCGCCGATGATTGCCATCGACCGCGCGGGCGGGGCCTCCTCGCTCAAGAAGATGTTCCGCGAGGGCCGCGAGGCCGCCGCGCAGGGTCGCAGCCTGCTGATCTTCCCGGAAGGCACGCGGCGCGGGCCGCATGAGCGCGCCGAGTTCCAGCGCGGCGTGGTGCTGCTCTACAAGGCGCTCGGCCTGCCGGCGGTGCCGGTGGCGCATAATGCCGGGCGCTACTGGAAGGGGCGCAGCTTCACACTGCGCCCGGGTACGGTGCGCGTGGTCTATCTGCCGGCGCTGCCGCCGGGACTGCCGGACGGCGAGTTCCTGGAGCGCATCACCCACGCCATCTATGACACGCGGGACCGGCTGGTCGCGGAGGACGGGGAATGAGCGCAGATAGGGCGGACGTCGGTATCGTCATCATCGGCGGCGGGCAGGGCGGATTCCAGCTCGCGGCATCGCTGCGCGAGGCGGGCTTTGCCGGGCGGGTGACGCTGGTCGGCGAGGAGCCGGGCCTGCCCTATCAGCGCCCCCCGCTGTCCAAGGCCTATATGAAGGGCGAGGCCGGGATCGAGCAGATCGAGCTGCGCCCCGCCGCCTTCTATGCCGACCATTCTATCGAGCTGGTGAACGCACGGGCGGTCGCGATCGACCGCGCGGCGCGGCGCGTGGCGCTGGAGGGCGGGACGAGCCTGCCTTATGAGCATCTCGTGCTCGCCACCGGCGCGCGCAACCGCCCGCTGCCGGTGCCAGGCCGCGAGCTTGCCGGCGTGTTCTATCTGCGCACCCGCGACGATGCCGATTTGCTGAAGGCGCAGATGGGTGTGCCCCGGCGTATCGTGGTGGTGGGTGCCGGCTTCATCGGGCTGGAATTCGCGGCCGTGGCCCGCGCGCTCGGCCATGAGGTGACGGTGATCGAGGCGGCGGCGCGCCCGCTCGCCCGCGCGGTCTCACCGGAAATGTCGGCCTTCTTCACGGCGGCGCATGAGGCGATGGGCGCCCGACTGGTGCTCGGCGCCGGCGTGGTCGGGCTTCATGGGGATGGCCGCGTGACGGCCGTCGAGACGACCGATGGCGCGCTCCACCCGGCGGATTTCGTGCTGGTCGGCATCGGCGTGGTGCCCAATGTCGAGCTGGCGGCACAGGCCGGTCTCGACATTGCCAACGGCATCGCAGTCGACGCCCGCCTCGCGACGAATGACCCCGCGATCTCGGCCTTTGGCGATGCGGTCTCCTATCCGAGCCGCTTCGCCGGCGCGATGGTGCGGCTGGAATCCGTGCAGAACGCGGTGGATCAGGCGCGCACGCTCGCGCATCGCCTCGCCGGCAAGGCGGATGCGCCGTTCGAGGCGGTGCCGTGGTTCTGGAGCGATCAGGCCGATCTCAAATTGCAGATCGTCGGCCTCGCCGGGCCGGAGGATGTCGCGGTGCTGCGTGGTGATCCGGCCTCGCGCCGATTCTCGGTGTTCCGTTTCCGCGAGGGCGTGCTGACCGCCATAGAAAGCGTGAACCGGCCCGCCGATCACATGCTGGGCCGCCGGCTTCTTGCCGGCACACCCACCCTGACGCCGGAACAGGCGGGAGACGAGGGCTTCGAGCTGAAGAGCTTGCTCGGGCGGTAGCCGCACGCGACAGCGCGACCCGCCCCTCCCTCCGTGGAGGAGAGGGAGACGCACGGGATGACGCGGCCCCAGCCGCCCGCTACCATCGGAAAAACCGTCCTGTTGCGGATGATCCGATGGCCTTCTCGCTGCGCCAGCTCCAATATTTCGTCGCGGTCGCCGAGAATGGCTCGGTGTCCTCGGCGGCGCATGAGCTGTCGATCTCGCAATCCACCATCACCGAGGCGCTGCGCCAGCTTGAGCTTGATCTCGGCCTGCGGCTGCTCGATCGCCATGCGCGCGGCGTCGATCTCACGCTCAAGGGCCATCATTTCCTCAGCCATGCCCGCAAGATTCTGAGCGACGTTGCCGATGCGCGCCGCGCCTTCTCGCGGGCGGAGACGGCGGCGGTGACCGGCCGGCTCTCGGTCGGGGTGACGCCGCTGGTTGCGGGCTATGTCTATGCCGACCTCATCGCCCGCTTCCGCCGCGCCTTTCCCGGCGTGGTGGTGGAGGCGGTGGAGGATGCCGGCGACTATCTGGAGCACCTGCTGATCGGCGGCGAGTTGGACGTGGCGGTCATGGTGCTGCCGCCCGGCCGCCGGTCGCCGGCCTTGCAGACCGAGACAGTGGAAGCCTCGCCCTATCGCATCTGGATGCCGCTCGGCCATCCGGCGCTGGCCGAGGAGCGCGTCAGCCTGCGCGATCTCGGCGAGGAGCCGCATGTGCTGCTGACCATCGACGAAATCGCGGAAGCCTCGGAAATCCTGTGGCGCCGGCTCGGCATACGCCCGCCGGTGGCCTTCCGCACCCGCTCGGTGGAGGCCGTGCGCTCGCTGGTGGCGACCGGGGCCGGGGTGGCGGTGCTGCCGGACATCACCTATCGGCCGTGGTCGCTGGAAGGCGACAAGATCGAGGCACGGCCGCTGACCGAGGAACTGCCCGCGGTCGAGGTCGCGACCGCCTGGCGGCGCGGTTCCCCGCTCTCGCCGGCGGCGGCGGGCTTCGCCTCCATCGCCGCGACGCGCCATGTCGGG
>NZ_JAZDRM010000063.1:0-12473 GCF_047501495.1 Ancylobacter sp. G4_0304
CCGATCCCGCAAATCCTGGCTGTAGGCGCGCGACATGATCCATCTCCACCACTCCGAACGCGAAGGAAGCAGACATGCCGCGATTTGGGAATCCCGCTCTGAATCGGATCAGCCAGAAACCGCTCTAATGTTATATGTATTGAGTTGACATCACTGAATTTTGAAAAAATAACAAATGCGGTGTAGACTATCCAAAATCCAGCGGTGACTGTAAGTAGACCATTTGAGTTATCTCTAATTTCGTCGAGTAACTTTTTTCTTGCTTCGTCAGCGGCCAATCCTACGAGCCATGAAAGGTAAACTCGTCGTTCGCTTATGTCTTTTGGGAATATTTTTTGGTAAGGCTGATCAAAAAGCTCGCCCTTATTATCAATTGCTTGAATCAAAAATTCCTTATCAGAAGATGCGATATATTGAGCCAGTTTATCTAGTTCAATGGTGTTCTTTCCAGTTTTCTTTCTGGCGCCGTCCTGTCTGGGAGCGTACTCAATTCCAATTTTTTTGAATTGACGTTGCAAATTTTGTTGAGTCTTGTCTGCCGCGCGTACGGTCCAAATTTTTATGGCATTCTGTGAATTATTAAATCTTACAATATCGTTTCGCAGATTTGATTTTGCGGCAATTACTCGAGCCAGAACCTTTGCGGCTGCTGATCCTGATCTGACAAGGCTATTCGTAGTCTGGCATCCATTGACTATGCTGAATCTTTTCAATTTAAGCTTTGTATTTTCGGATTCTATTGCATCCGCGTGATCCGCGACAATTGTGATGCCGTTGTTAAGAGCCCAGAAGTTACCGGGATCGTCCTTTGCGGTCGCGATAATTTGCTCGTTGATGCCGCCTTTCCTGGCCCCCAGGAAAAGGCGAATATTGCCTGCATAAAGCTTTGTCCCATGCTCGCCATGCAATCTGATGAGCTCTTCTGCGCTAACTGAGCCGAGCCATGCCCGTCCATACTCGCCCTCGTCCTTTAGGTAACCTCCTGTGAAATTCAGATAATCCTCTGCGACTCCATCGGAGGACTCCACAAGTGCGCGATAATTCTCAATAATTAGTTCTTGTGAAACCCAAGAATAAGTGACGCCGCTCCCTGGCAATTTCTGATGTGCAGCCACAGATTTTGCTATCTGATCATTGGATTTGCCTAGCGAAATTAGAGATAGATTTATCTCGTAGTTTTTGTTGCTCTCTATAATTTCATTGATTGAATCAGCTAAGTCGGGCCGCCCAGCATCCTTGAGAGATTTTGGATTTCTTACAAAAGCCAAGCAGGACACAAGCGCGTCCCACTTATTCTTGGGGGTGGCTTTTTCCAGATTTTCTGGGCAGAAGGCCTGAATGACAACGATTTGCTCGCTGGCGTCATCTGCAAAAACGAGGTCAATGCCTTGATCATTTCCACCATCCGCAGCCGCGGCTTCAAGAGCATCATCTTCATCTAGGTCGCGGAAATAAATAGCATACCATGCGGCGAACGCGCGCTGACGCGACAATTTAGCTCGAGCCGCAAGCTCATCAATTGACTTCAGAATTTCGCTCAGGTCGTTCGCCATCGGTGCCTCCATATCCAGCGTTTTTAATCGCATGATCGAAATGGTTTGGCTACTTGCGTTCCGAGTTCCTCGTAAAGGCCTCACAGCACCATCATCTCCGGCGCCCAATCTTCGCTCTCGTAGATACTCGCCCCGCCTTCCGCACTCGCCCGGACAACCGCCATGGCGCAGGCGACGGCGCCGTCGATCCGGTCGCGGCTCTTGCCCTTGTGGAACACGCGGTTGCCGGCGCTGTCGGTGTGGATCGCGATGTTGTCGAAGCACCAGCGCAGCACGGGATGCCCGCCATGGGTGAGCTGGCGCCCGACAATGGCGCGCTCCAGCTCCTTGATCGCGGGCGCCATGGTCACCCAGCCCTGCCGCATCTCGACCGCCGGCAGACCGTCCTCGAGGAGGTTGTTGAGCATGTTGCGGGCAAGGTGCGGATCGAAGGCGATCTCCTGCACGGCGAAGCGCTCGCACAGGTCGCGGATGGTGTCTTCCACGGTGCGGAAGTCGACCACGTTGCCGGGTGTCGGGATGATATGGCCCTGTTCGGCCCAGGTGGGATAGGGCACGCCGTCGCGATCGGCGCGCAGGCGCAGGTTCTGCTCGGGACAGAAGAACCAGGGATGGACGATGTAGCCGCCCCGCGCGTTGCGCCAGGCGGCGACGACGGCGGTGAGGTCGTGATTGGAGGAGAGGTCGACCCCCAGCCAGCACGGCGCGCCCTGCAGCGCCTCAAGGTCTATGGCCGCGCTGCCGTCGTCATACACGTCCATGTCGACGAAGGGATCGGCCGAGTGGTCGAGCCAGATATTGAGGTTGAGCTGGCGGAAGGCTTCGCGGTCGCCGACGCGGCGCTGCCCCTCGCGGGCAAGCTGGCGCAGTCCCTCGAGGTCGGGGTAGCCATAGGCAAGGCCGGGGTTTACCCGGCGCCAGATGGTTTCGTCCGTCCAGTCGCAATCGCGCTCGGCTTCAAACAGGATCGGCAGGATGGACGGATCATCCACCTCGCCGCGCGCCACCTTGCGGGCATCCTCCACAATGTCCCAGGCGATGTTCTCCTGGCCGCGCCCCGCCGTGGTCGCGACCACGAGAAGCGAGCCCTTCTGCTTCACGAGGCCCGAGCGCAGCACGTCCCACAGGTCGCGCTTGGGCCAGGCGTGCAGCTCGTCCGCGAGAACGAAGGCCGGCGTGCGCCCGTGCTGGGTGCCGGCATCGGCGCTGATGGCCTCATAGAACGAACCGTCGCGCGGGAAGGTCAGCCGGTTGCGGTAGTCGACGACGCGGGTGTGAGCGGCGGCCTGCGGCAGGGTGCGCACGATCCCCAGCGCCTCGGCATAGGCGAGCCGGGCCTGCTTGCGGTCGGCAGCGGCGGAGATGACTTCGCCGCCCGGCACCCGCTCCGGCCCGATCGTGTGCAGCAGGGCAAGCGCGGCGGCGAGCGAGGTCTTGCGGTTGCCGCGCGGCGGCGAGCGAGGTCTTGCGGTTGCCGCGCGGCAGCAGCAGCACCACGGTCTTGACGATCCGGGTGCCGTCCTCATGGCGCGGGCCATAGATGCGGCGCACGATCCGCTCCTGCCACGGGTCGAGACGGAACGGCCGGCCGGGCAAGGTACTCTTGGGATGACGCAGCATATGCAGCCAGCGCACCGCGCGGGCGCCATAGCCCAGCGGATCGGGGATTTCGCTGCCGTCGAAGATCCAGGCGGGATAGGTCGTGCGCGCCATGGTCACAGATCCAGGTCGAACAGGCCCGGCCCATTGTCGGCGCCGCTATCGGAGCGGACGGACGGGCGCGAGCGGCTGACCGGGGTGAGGCCAAGCTCGCCCGCGAGAAGGCGCGCCTGCGTCATCGCATCGGAGCTGATGGCCACGGCGGGGTGCTTCTTCGGCCCGGTCTTGGTCACCACGATCATGCCGTCGCGGGCGATGATGCGCTCGGCTTCGGCCGCGCGCCCCACGGCAACGCAGTAGTTCGCGAGGCTGGCAATATCGGTCACGGTCAGGGTGCGGCGCTCCTCGATCAGGATCGGCGCCACGCGGTTCCATTCGTCGCGCGCGTCGCTCGACAGCCACTCCGGCGGGTCGAGCGGCTCGCGCACGGGTGAGGAGGCGGGGACGATGGCAAAGGGCTTGGCGCCGCGCATGGGGATCAGAACTCCCATTTCCGGTAGGGTCCGATGAGGTCGTGGAAGCCGAGGGGAATCTCCGTCACCTCGCCCTGCCCGGCATAGGTGGCTTCCCGGTTGTTATAGAGGTGCCCGGTCAGCAGCCGGATCGCCTCAACGAGGTCGCCGGGCACGCTGCCGGTGAACGCCTCCAGCGGCCCGCACCAGGCTTCGACATGCCGGCGCGCGGCCTCCAGCTTGGCGCTCACCAGCATGTCGTCGTCATCGGTGTCGATCCGCAGATCCGCCTTGATGTCGGCGAGCGGGATGAGGTCGCTGGTGTTCATGGGCGTTTCTCCTCAGCGCGCTTCTCCTGCGCCTGTTTCGCCCGGCTGTGGCAGGGCGTGCAGAGCGGCTGCCAGTTCGAGCGCGACCAGAACAGCTTGCGGTCCCCACGGTGCGGCACGATGTGATCGACCACCTTGGACGGCGCACCGCAGCGCCGGCAGCTCGGGTGCGCGGCGAGATAGGCGACGCGCTCGCGATCCCATTTGCTGTCATAGCCGCGCGCGCGGGCGGTCGGCCGGTTGGCCTCCGCCCGCGCCTCGCAGGCACACAGCCCGGAAGCGACCTTGTGGCCGCAGCCGCAGATACGGGGCGCGCGCACCGGCATGGCGTCAGCTCACCGGCGCGTGCTGTGGATCGCCAAGCACGGCAACCGCGCCGAGCCCGATCGAGGTGCCGCCGGCCTTGGTGAGGGCAAGGCGCGTATAGCGCTTGAAGCCGACATAGCCGAGCTTGTAGGCGCTCGCCGCTTCCAGCGTCGCCGGCACGCTGCCCAGCACAGCGGTGTCGTCCGCATCGGTGAAGGCGGCGCCGTCGTCGCTCTCCTGCAGCTTCACCGCGAAGTCGCCATCGGAGACGATGGCGCCGGTGCTGATGAGGAAGGCGACGCGGTTGAAGCCCTTGAGGTCGACGGCGAGGCCATCGGCCGCCGCCGACTTCACGGACGGGGTGAAGGCCGGCACCACGCCGATCGTGGAGATGAGGTCGCGCATGCTTTGGGTCTCCTGACTTCGCGTGAGGGGAAGGACGGCGGCCCTCAGGCCGTCGCCATCTTGAGCTTGCGCAGCGCCTTGGGCTGCACCACGCCCGCGCCGGTGCGGCGCGTGGCATGGATGCGGGTAATGCCCTCGGTGGCGCGGATGTAGGGGTTGACCAGGATCGACAGCGCCAGGCGGTCGACGATCCGGTAGCCGGTGGCGAAGTCGCCGAACAGGACGGGATAGGCGTCCGCCGCCACGTCCGGCATGTCGACGGCTTCCACCACCGGGCGACCGAGGATCATCTCCGGCTGGCCGGCCTGATAGCTCGGCTGCCAGAGATAATTGCCCTGGCCGTCCTTCAGGGTGCGCAGCTTCGCCAGCGTGCCGCCATTCATCAGCCAGGAGCCGCGCACGCGATACGCCGCCGGCAGCGCGTACATCAGCGCGATCAGCGCATCGGCGGAGAGGTTCGTGGCATGGCCGTTGATGGTCTCGGCGATGCCGGCGGCGGTCAGCAGGCCCTCCGGCGCCAGCACGCCATTGCCGGCGACGAAGGCAAGGCCCTCCTTCTGGCCGAAGTCCTCGGCGAGCGCGAGCCGCACCTCCGCCTCCGCCGTGCCGCCGGAATCGGCCAGCAGCTGGTTCGACACGTCGACATAGGTGTTCACCTCGCGGATCGGGATCTCGATCTGCCCGAAGCCCGGCTCGCTGGCCTCCTGCGTCTCGCCCTTCCACCTGGCATTGGTGATGCCGGTGCGCTTGGGATAGCTCACCGCCGGTGCCGCCGTGCTGCGCACGGTGGCGAGCGCGCGGATCGGGGAGAACTCCACGAGGTCGCGCACGAACTCAGCCGACATCTCGGTCGGCGCCAGATAGCCACCCTGCGTGTCGCTGGAGACGGTGAGCGTCTTCAGCTCGGTCTCCGGCGCGCGGTCACCCTGGCGCAGATAGGCCGCGAACGCCTTGCGCTCGATCGAGGGCTCGTCATTGCCCGCGCCGCCGCCCGCCGGGCGGTTCATCTTCGCCTCGATCCTGTCCAGGCGCTCGGTGAGCTTGGTGGACGGATCGTCACCCTTCCTCTCCTCCGGCTTGCCGCCCTTGGTCTCGAGCACCGCGAGGCGATCGCCGAGCGACTTCTGGCCCTCGGTCACGGTCTTGGTCAGCTCGACGAGCGCCTTGGTGACGATCTCGTGCGGGTCGTCATTGTCGCCCTTCAGCTCCAGCGCACCGGGCGCGGCCTTGGTCAGGCAGAGATGCTTCATCGTTCAGCTTCCTTTGAGAGCCGCAGTGGCGCGGCGCAGGGTTTCAGCGAGCGCCAGCGCGCCCGCCGCGGATTTGGCGCCGGTCACCCGCGCGCCGGGATGCATGGGGATGGTCACCAGCGAGGCCTCGAACAGGTCGAGCGCGCGGATGGTGCGCCCGCCGCCGGCACGGGCCGTCGCCTTGCGCGTCACGAAGCCGATGGACAGCCCGCGCACCGCGCCGGACTTCACCAGCGCGCGCACCTCGCGGGCGCGGGCGACCTCCTCGACCAGCAGCCGGCCGGTGAGGTGCAGGCCGTCCGTCTTCACCTCGGCGCGCTCCCACGCCCCGACCGGATCGTTGAAGTCGTGGCCGAACAGCATCGGGATCGGCAGGGCGAGGCCCTTGAAGGCGCCGGGCTCGATCATGTCGCCGACGCGATCGGGCACGCCGAACTTCCACGCGAGGCCGGAGATGGCGCCGGCATCGTCCGCGAGGATCTTGGTCTCGATAAAGGCGCGTTCCATCAGGCGGCTTCCTCCTCGCTGGGGCTGCCGCCGGGCTGGCTCGAGCCGGTGTTGGGATTGGCGTATTCCTCGCCGCCGTCACGCGGGGGCAGGTCGAGCCAGTCGCGGCCCTCATTGGGGTTCAGCACCCGCGCGGCGATCAGCGAGGAGATGGCGGTCGCGCGCTCGGTGAGGCTGGCGCGGGTCAGGTCGTCGCGGTCGAACACCAGGCGGTACTCGCCGCGCTCCTCCGGCGTGAACAGCGCCCGGCGCAGCGCGCCCTCAAACGCCCGCAGCCACGGCGCCAGCGAGTAGGTCAGGAACTCCTTGCCCATCTGCTCGGAGTTCGACCACGTCGCGCGGTCCAGCTCGTAGAGCATGGACGGCGGGACACGGAAGGCGCGGGCGATCTCGACGATCTGGAAGGTGCGCAGCTCCAGGAACTGGGCATCGGTCGAGGCCAGCGTCAGCTGCGAATACTCGGCGCCACCCTCGACGATCGCAGTGCCGCCGGACTTGCCGCCGCCATGGGCGAGCTGCCAGGCATCGCGGATGCGCTTGAGCGCTTCCGGCGTGGTGCGCTCCTTCAGCGACAGCACGCCCGAGGGGCGGGCGCCATCCTTGAACAGCCGCCCGGCATGGCTCTCCATCACCTTGGCCGTGCCGATCGCGTCCGCCGCCAGCGACAGCGGGCAGCGCGCGAACGGGGCCCGCAGATGCACCACGTCATCGGCCGCTACCGGCACATTGTTGATGCGGTAGCTCGGCTCCAGGCGGCCATCGCCGGAATAGTCGACCGTGAAGTGCGCGGGCTCGTAGCGCACCAGCTCGACCAGCCGCCCGTCCACCTTGTTCGCCAGTGCCAGCGCGCCCTTGTCGCTCACCTGCGCGGCGGCAACCATGTCGCGCAGAAAGCTGAACCAGTCGGACCAGTCATTGGGCGCCTCCGCGAGGCGCTTCGCCACCGGGTGCTCGCTGGCCTCGACCAGCGTGTCACCCACGCGGCGCATCACCTTGAGGTCGAGGCAGGCGGTCGCCTCGGCGATCAGCCGGATCGCGGACTGAACCGCCGGCACGGTGAGAGCCTGTGCCGCGCCAACCGCGAGCCCCGAGGGCGCCGCACCGAACAGCTCCGCGAGCTGCGCCTCCGGCGCCGCGAGGCTCTTGCCCTCCATCCCCAGCCAGCTCTTGAGTGTCGCGAACACGGTCAGAAAACCCTCATTCCCAGATAACCAATTGATAAAAAAGCCTATTTATCCCCCATCACGCGCAAACCTAGGGCCGCCGGTCCCGGCCTGCCGCCGCAAGTCGGCGACCACCCCCGGTCACGCCTCCATCACGTCCTCCAGCGTTTCGCCGGCGGCCATGCGCATGCGATCGAGGTTGCTCTCGCCGGGAGGGTGAAGGCTCGGAAGGCTGCGACCGCGATAGCGCCCGACCGGCTTGCCCGGTGGAATGGCGACAACGTGGATGACAGTCGGAGCGCGTCCTGTGCGTTGGCGGCAGAAACGCATCCATTGCTGCCAAGCCGCCGTATCCGCCTCGACGAACACCCAGTCGCGACCAGGCGCGTCAAAGACGGCGCGGCGAGCAATCTCGCTGTTGAGCAAAGGAGGAGGCGTCGGGACGCCGCTGATGATGGATGCGTGCTGCATAGATGAGTCTATGCGCCGCGTTGTCCGACGACACTAGCCAGAAGCTACTCTCAACTACTCTCAACTACTCTCAACTACTCTCAACTACTCTCAACCCTGGCCATTTGCTTCTCGCAGGCCAGCGACGATACGACCGGGAGTGACGCCGAGAGGTCGGGAAGAACCCCTCATAGGTTCTTTCTTTACTTCTATGTTCTTCGTGGGGTTCAGATTTTTGGGCATCGGCGACGTTTTGGACCCTATCGGCCTGTGAGCCACCGGGCCACGCCTGATCCAGGCCAGCCACTCCCCCGACACGATCCGCACGAGGTTCGTCTTGTTCTTTGCGCCGCGAACCGGTCGTTTCTCGACCTTCACGAGGCCTAAGCGATCCGCCTGGTGCAGGGCGTTCTGCACCGTGGTGCGGCCACAGCCTGCGAGAGCCGCGATCTTATCGATCGGCAGATCGCATTGACCGTGATGCTTCACCTCGCCGGCGATGATCGTCAGGACTGCGCGCTGGCTCTCGGTGAACAGAGAACGCAGCTTGTCCGGCAGGGCTCCAGAGCCGCCGAGCATACGACGACGGCGGATAGACGCTTCCCGGTCGGGAGAGCGTTGAGCACGCCGGGGCTTGAAGCGGAAGAGGAAGGCCTGCCGCCGACCGACCGCATGTTGAGGGCGCAGAGTACAGCGGCGAGCCTGTATCAGAGCGTCCAGTGCTTCCGACTCCGCCTCGCTGATGGAACCGTCAGCGACGCCCAGCCACATCACCGAGGTGAGCCGATCAAGGTCGGCACCCGTTGCTCTCGCGACGGCAGCGCGAATCCTCTCGGCACCATTCGGCACCGAGGGGAAAAATGGGACAGTGGCGGAAATGGAGTGCCCGGAAACGCTGGATTTCGCAATCGTCCCAGAACGATCTAAGGAATTGTCACCTCTTGCGACGGCGCGGCCTGGTGGGCCACCAAACTGTCTCAATCAGTTAGCTGACGCGGTAGCCGATACAGTCCATCATCCCCACCGGCTCCCAAATGATTGGGTTGGGAGATGACGGTAAATTCTGGACTGACTATCCGGATGGTCCGTCATACTGCCCGGCCTTACCCGCCCTTGCCCGTATCCTCCACCTCGACCTCGGGGGCGTCGGAGCTGTGGACCGTCTCTTCGTGCCACTGGCCGTTGCGGTCCTGATAGGCGATCGGGCGGGTGTCGCCGAAGCCCGCCTGCCGGGCCGCCGCCGCGCGCGCGGCCGCCAACGCGCCGTCATGGGTCGGGTGGGTCTCTGAGAACACGTCGCCGAGCTTGTAGGCCCAGCCACCGTCATGTTCGACGATCTCGTAGCGGATATGAGTCATGGATCAGCTCCTTTTCCAGTGACAACGGCCAGCCCGGAGCACCGGTTCCCATGCCGTACGCGGGCCGCGCCCTCCCGCACCCTGCACCTTGGATCCCGGCCGGGCTTGCCGATTCGCCCTCACATCACGATCACGCGGTCCGGCAATTCATTGGCGTCGTCCGGCCCGGCCGGGGCGTGGCGTGCGAGGATGCGCCCGGCTTCGGCCACGCCGTTGGCCAGCCCCTCGGCGAGCCGGCCGTCGCGCGCGCCCGCCAGCACCAGGGCGCACACGCCCTGCCATGCCTCATGCCCCACCTGCGCGTGGATCGCCTCGTCCGCCACCACCTCGACCAGATGCTCGGCCGGCGCGACCATGATCAGCACGCCGGTGCGCCCCCGCGTCTGGTGCATGCCGAGCGCGAGGAAATGATCTACCGCCGCCGCCCGGCCCGCTTCCTCGCGGGCAAAGCGCGGGATGGTGAGCGCGCCGAGCGGGCTCAGCATCAGCAGCGCCCCCGCGACCACGAAGGTGGCGGCCTGCAGCGCCAGCAGCGCAGGCGTGTCCAGCGTGGTGAACAGAGCGAGCGGCCAGGGCAGCACCAGCGCCAGCAGCGCCGCCCACATCAGGCCGAAGAACGGGGTGCGCACCAGCGGGCGCGCATGGACCACGACGCGGATCTCGCCCGCCGTGCCGGCCTCGGCCTCGCGGATCGCGCCGGCGACGGCGGCATGTTCCTGCTCGCTCAGCATCACCAGCTCCCCGAGGCACCGCCGCCGCCGGAGGAACCGCCACCCCCGGAAAAGCCGCCGCCGCCCGACCATCCGCCCCCACCGCCGCCGCTGCCGCGCGACCAGTCCCAGCCCGCCGTGCCGCCGGCCAGCGTGCCGGCCCGCCCGCCGCGCCGCATGCGCAGGTTGCGGGATTTCGCCTGCCGGTAGAACACGAACAGCCAGAATGCGACCATGAGGAGGATGAACAGCAGCTCGAACCAGTCGTCCGGGCTCATCTCGGGCTCGGCCGCGGCCTGCGCGCGGGCCCTGGCCTCCTCGGGATCGAGGTTCAGCACCTCGATCACCGCGTCCGCGCCCTTCTCGACGCCGCCCGCAAAATTACCGGCGCGGAAATCCGGCAGGATCGCGGTCTGGATGATGGTGCTGGCCACCGCGTCCGGCAGCACCCCCTCCAGCCCGTAGCCGACCTCGATGCGCACGCGCTTCTCGTTCGGCGCCACCAGCAGCAGCACGCCGTTATCCTTCTCCGTCTGGCCGAGCTTCCAGAAGCGGAACAGCCGGTTGGCATAGTCCTCCACCGAGGTGCCCTCCAGCGAGGGCACGGTGGCGACCACGAATTGGTCGGTAGTCGTGCCTTCCTGCGCCGCGAGCTTTTCCTCCAGCGCCGCGCGGGCAGCGGGGGTCAGCACGGCCGCGGCATCGACCACCCGGCCGGTGAGCGCGGGAAAGGCGAACTCCGCCCGCGCGGGGCCAAGCGCCGCCAGCAGCGCGCAGAACACCAGCGCCAGCAGCGCCGCCGGATAACGGGTGCGCGGGGTCACGACCGCTCCGCTCAGTTAAATTTCACCTGCGGCGCCTTCATCTGTTCCTCGGCGATGGTGAAGGTCTCCATCGGCTTGTTGGCGCGGTAGAGCGTCGAGGCCCAGAGCACGCCGGGGAAGGTGCGCAGCTCGGTGTTATAGACCCGCACCGCCTCGATATAATCGCGCCGCGCCACCGCGATGCGGTTCTCCGTGCCCTCGATCTGCGCCTGCAAAGCGAGGAAGTTCTGGTTCGCCTTGAGGTCGGGATAGGCCTCCGACACCGCGATCAGCCGGCCGAGCGCGCCGGAAAGCTGCGACTGCGCCTGCTGGAACTGCTGGAACTGCGCGGGATCCGTGATGGTGGAGGCGTCAACCTTGATCGAGGTCGCCTTGGCCCGCGCTTCCGTCACCTGGGTCAGCACCTCGCTCTCATGCTGGGCATAGCCCTTCACGGTCTCGACGAGGTTGGGGATCAGCTCGGCCCGGCGCTGATACTGGTTGAGGACGTCGCTCCACGCCGCCTTGGCCTTTTCCTCATTGGTCGGAATGTTGTTCACCCCGCAGCCGGCGAGGCCGAGCGCAAGGCCCGCCAGAACGAGGGGAGCGAGGAGACGGCGCCACAGGGGGCGGCTGACGGCGAGGGACCGGGCGACGGCGGACATGGCGGGACCTTTCACAAACGCGGCGTCATAACGCGAGCGGACTATAGAAGGTTGCGCGCTTGAGTTCATCAGCCTGTCGCGGCCTTGCGCATAACTGGCAAGTGCCGTGCGTTGCCCGTGGCGGATGGCTTTCGCGCTAGGGAAGCGGGGCCATCTCGGCTAAGACAGACAGGGCAAGGCGGGACGCTTTCGGACCGCAGCCTCAGGACGAAAGTCGACGATACGGCATGAACGACACACGGAATGTGAGGCAGCGCTTCATCGAGGATTTCGCCGCCCGCCATGGTCTGAGCACCGAGGCGACGGAAGTCCTGCTGCGCGCGGTGGCGGCCGGCGGCGGCACCATGGCCCAGTTCAGCCACCCCGAGCTCGGCGGCATGGGGCAATGGACGCGCGGCGGCATGATCATGGTCGGCGACATGTTCAACCAGGGGCTCAAATACCGGGTCGACACGCTGTGCACCGAACTCTCCGACGCGCTCTACCAGAACCCGGCGCTCGGCAGCGAGCCGCGCGCGGCGGGGTCCGGCGGCTTTTCCGGCGGGGCGTGGTGGCCGGCGGAGTTCGGCAGCCCGAGTTCCTCCGGCGCGCAGAACGACCTGCGCTACGCCTTCTTCCCCGGCGCCCGGCGTCTGGTGATCGAGAAGGCCGGGTCGCAGGCGGTCTATGACACCGGCGAGCATATGATTTCCGGCGTCTCGCAGCAGCAGGGCGGCGACCAGGTGCTCAGCTTCTCCAGCCAGTACGGCACGGTGTCGCTGTCAAACCTGCCGCGCATCGCCAACGGCCAGCCGGAGCGCGGCCCGGAACCGAGCGCGCCGGCTCACGAGGCGGCGCCTCCCGCGCCCTCCCCCGCCCCGGAA
>NZ_JAZDRM010000064.1:0-11318 GCF_047501495.1 Ancylobacter sp. G4_0304
CCGCGCCCCAGCGCGCCGGCCCCGGTGCCGGCCCGTCCCGCCGTGCACGGCAATGCCGCGCTTGCGACGGTCGTACGCGCTGTCGCCGAGCCCGAGCCGGAGGAAGTCGCCGATCCGGTCGCCAACGTCATCCCGATGGCCGACCGCTGCACCATTCTCGACCTGACGGAATTCACCTGCCGCTGGCCCGTGGGCGATCCCGGCAAGCAGGATTTCTTCTATTGCGGCAGCCGCACCAAGACCGGGTTGCCCTATTGCGCCTATCACGCGCGCATCGCCTACCAGCCGGTTCAGGACCGCCGCCGCGACCGTCGCGCGGTGCGCTGAGCGGCCCGGCCAAATCCGAGGCTGGCGCCGGCGGCGCGGTGCGTCATAGTGGGGCGTGAACCGACACCCGGACAGGCCCATGCTGTTTCGTGCCCTCCAGCCTTCGCGCAAGACACCGGCTGAGCCGGAGCCCGACTCCTTCACGCTGCGGGTGGCGCACGAGGTCGTGGTGGTTACGCTGCGCCGCAACGCCCGCGCCCGCCGCTATACGCTGCGCGTGCGTGCTGCGACCCGCGACGTGGTGCTGACCCTGCCCGCCAATGGCCGGCTCAAGGAAGCGCTGGATTTCGCCCGCCGCCATGTCGGATGGATCGAGACCCGTCTCGCCCGCTTGCCGGACCAGGTGCCGTTCGCGGCCGGCGCGGTATTTCCCCTGCGCGGTATGCCCCATCGCATCCAGCACATGCCCGGCGCGCGCGGCACGGTGTGGCCGGCCAACGACGAGGCGGGTGCTTCGGTGCTGTGCGTGGCCGGTGATGCGCCACATCTTCCTCGGCGGGTGGAGGATTATCTCAAGCGCGAGGCACGGCGCGACCTGATCGAGGCTGCGCAGCGCCATGCCCGCGCGCTCGGCGTGACCATTACCCGCGTGACGCTGCGGGACACGGCGAGCCGCTGGGGCTCGTGCTCCTCGACCGGCGCGCTGTCCTTCTCCTGGCGGCTGATCTTTGCCCCTCCCTTCGTGCTGGATTATCTCGCCGCCCATGAGGTCGCGCACCGGCGCGAGATGAATCACGGCCCGCGCTTCTGGCGCACGGTGGACCTGCTGTTCCCCGAGCGCGAGCGGGCGGAGAACTGGCTCAAGCGCCACGGTCCCGAACTGCACCGCTACGGCGCTGCCCGTGAGGCGGAAGACTAACGGCCGCAGCTTGCGCGCGGGTGGGGCTCAGTTCCGGCCGAACAGCTTGTCGATCAGCCAGTTGTCAAGCGTCGCCGGCTTGGAGGCGGGCGGCTGCGGGCCACCGGTCACCACCGGGTCCTCCGGCACGTCGCCGGGCGGCAGCGCGCCGGGCGCCGGGTTGCCGGCGCCGGTGCCGGGCAGCGGCGTGACCGGCAGGTCCTTGTGTGCCGCCTTCATCACCTGGCTCCAGATTTCCACCGGCAGGCCGGAGCCGCCGGCCTTCTTCGTCGGCGAGGAATCGTCATTGCCGAGCCAGACACCGGTGACGAAGCGGCCTGTATAGCCCACGAACCAGGCGTCGCGGTAATCCTGGCTGGTGCCGGTCTTGCCCGCCGCCGGCCAGCCCGGCAGGTCGGCGCGCCGCGCGGTGCCGGTCAGCAGCGTCTGCTGCATCATGCTGTTCATCATCGCCACATGGGGTGGCGCCATCACCATGCCCCGGCTCGGCGCGGCATAGGAGTAAAGCACCTTGCCGGAGGCATCGCGGATCCGCTCGATGACGTGGGGTGTGATACCAATCCCGCCATTGGCGAAGGGCGCATAGGCGCTGGCGAGCTCCAGAACCGAGACTTCGGAGGTGCCGAGCGCGATCGAGGCGTTGGGCTCCAGCTTCGAGGTGATGCCGAGGCGATGCGCGGTCTTGATCACCTCGGCGGGTCCGACCTCAAGCGCAAGACGCACCGCAACCGTGTTCAGCGAAAAGGCGAGCGCGGTGCGCAGGTCCACCGGGCCGCGATATTCCTTGGAGAAGTTCTCCGGCCGCCAGCCCTTGATCTGCACCGGCGCGTCCTCGCGCACGGTCTCGGGGGTGAGGCCGCGCTCCATGGCGGTGAGATAGACGAAGGGCTTGAAGGCCGAGCCCGGCTGGCGTCGGGCGCTGACCGCGCGATTGTACTGGCTTTCCTCATAGGAGCGGCCCCCCACCAGCGCGCGCACGCCGCCATCGGTGTCGAGAACCACCAGCGCGCCCTGCTCGACGCCGAGCTTCTGGCCGCTCTTGGCCAGCGCGTCCTTCAGCGCCTTGTCGGCAACAGCTTGAAGCGCGGGATCGATGGTGGTCTGGACGATGACATCCTGCGTGATCGGGCCGATCAAGGTCTTGAGCTGCTCGCTCACCCAGTCGGCGGCATAGCCCGACGGGTCGACGCCGGCATTCTTGGCGACCACGGCCGGCCGTGCGAGCGCGACCTTTTCCATCTCCGGCGTGATGAACTCAGCCTCCTCCATCGCCGCCAGCACGATCTCGGCGCGGGCCTGCGCGCCTTCCAGATTGCGCGTCGGGGCGAGCGAGGAGGGCGACTTGACGAGGCCGGCAAGCATCGCGGCCTCCGAGAGCGTCACGGCCCGCGCGGACTTGCCGAAATAGCGCTGCGCGGCGGCCTCGATGCCATAGGCGCCCGCGCCAAAGTAGACGCGGTTCATGTAGAGTTCGAGGATCTCGTTCTTGGTGTATTTGGTCTCCAGCCACAGCGAGAGCACCAGTTCCTGCACCTTGCGCGACAAGGAGCGTTCAGGTGTCAGGAACAGGTTCTTGGCGAGCTGCTGGGTCAGAGTCGAGCCGCCCTGCAGCCGCCCGGTGGTGAGGTTCACGAACACCGCGCGGGCGAGGCCGATCGGGTCGAGCCCGAAATGTTCGTAGAAGCGCCGGTCTTCGATGGCGACAAAGGCTTGCGGCAGATAGGGCGGCAGCGCCCGCAGCGGCACGGAGCTGCCGCGCATCTCGCCGCGCGTGGCTATGGTCTTGCCGTCCGCGCCCTGGATGATGACGGTGGGCGGGCGCTCGGGAACCGCGAGGTTCTGGATCGGGGGAAGCTGGTTCGCCTCATAGGCGACGAAGCCGACAAGGCCGATCACCGCCCACAGGCCGAGGACGACGCCCCAGTAGACCAGCCGGCCGAGCAGTCCCCGCCGCGCGCGACCGCGCCGACGCGGCGGGCGATCGGAACCAGAGGCATTTCCGCGGGTGGCGGAGCGGGAGCCGGGCTTGCCAGAGCCGGTCTTCCCGCCTCCCGACTTGCCACTGGTGCGGGCATGGGTGGAGCCGGCCAATGTCGGGCGGTCCTCCGCGCTGAGGCGCAGATCACTGAACCCGGCCGGCGCTCCCAGCACCGGCTCGCGCCGCTCCATGTTACCCTTGCGTCCGAACATATGCCCCTTGTCCCGGTCGGCCGGTAAACGAACTCTAAATCGGGGCTTTTAAGGGGGCGTTAAGGGGAGAGATTGCGGCACGAGGAGGTGGGGATTACGCCGCGTGCGCCTCGTCGTCGGCATCCAGCACCTGCAGCAGAGCGCGGCGGATCGCCGAATGACGGGCCGCGCCCATCAGCTTGGCGCCCATCAGGTCGGTGACGTAGAACACGTCGACCGCCCGTTCGCCGAAGGTGGCGACGTGGGCTGAGGCGATGTTGAGGTTGAGCCGCGACAGCGCCTGTGTCAGCCCGTAGAGCAGGCCCGGCCGGTCGAGGCCCGACACCTCCACCACAGTGTGGCGGTTGGACCAGGAATTGTTGAGCGTGACTTCCGGCTCGACCGTGAAGGCGCGCGGGCGCTTGGGGATCTTCTTCGCCACCACCTCGGGAAGCCGGATTTCGCCCGAGAGCGACTTCTCGATCGCCGAGGCAATGCGCCCGGCGCGGCGCAATTCGTCCGCGTCCTGCTCGAAAGCGCGGGTAAGAGAGATGGTGTCGAGCGCGCGCCCGTCCGTGGTGGTGTTGATCTGGGCGTCGACGATGTTGGCGCCGGCCGCCGCGCAGGCCCCGGCGATCACTGCCAGCAGCTTGGGATGGTCCGGCGCGAACACGGTGAGCTCGGTGATGCCGCGCTCCGGGTCGGTCTTCGAGGCGGTGGCGAGCGCCTGACCCTTGCCCTCGGCGGCGAGGATGAACTCGGCATGGGCGAGTTTGTGCTCAAGGTCGACGCGCAGCCAGTAGCTGGGATAGAGCCGCGCCATATAGGCTTCCAGCTCGTCGGTGGCCCGCTCGCCCACGGCGGCGCGGAACTCGGCCTGGGCGCGGGCGACGCGCTGGTTGCGGTTGCTCTCGGAGAAGCCGCCGGTGACCACCGGCTCGGTCTCGTAATAGAGCGTGCGCAGCAGCTGGGACTTCCAGTTGTTCCACACGCCCGGCCCGACGGCGCGGATATCGGCGGTGGTGAGGATCAGCAGCAGCTTCATCCGTTCGAGATTCTGCACCACGGCGCCGAAATTCTCGATGGTCTTGCGGTCCGACAGGTCGCGGGACTGGGCGATGGTCGACATGGTGAGGTGCTGTTCGATCAGCCACGCCACCGTATCGGTATCGACCGCGTTCAGCCCGAAGCGCGGGCACAGCTTGCGCGCCACGCGGGCGCCGGCGATGGAGTGGTCTTCCGGCCGGCCCTTGGCGATGTCGTGCAGGAACACCGCGACATAGAGCAATTGCCGGTTCTTGATCTGCGCCATCAGCTCGTTGGCGATGCCGTATTCGGGCCGGTCTCCGCGCTCGATCTCGGAGAGCACGCCGATCGAGCGGATGAGGTGCTCATCCACCGTGTAGGAATGGTACATGTTGAACTGCATCATCGCGACGATGCGTCCGAACTCCCGCACGAAGCGCCCGAGCACACCGGTCTCGTTCATGCGCCGCAGCACGATTTCCGGCGTGTTGCGCGAACAGAGTATGTCGAGGAATAGCCGGTTGGCCTCGGGGTTCTCCCGCACCTTGGCGTCGATCAGCTTGAGCGAGCGGGTGGCGAGGCGCATCGCGTCGGGGTGGAAGGCCAGGCCGTGCTTGCCGGCGAGGTGGAAGATGCGCACGAGGTTCACCGGGTCGCGGTCGAACACCGCGTTGTCGGCGACATTGATGCGGTCATTATCGACGATGAAGTCGGCGCTTTCCTTCAGCGTGCGGCGGGGCGAGCGGCGCAGCCGGCTGATCATGCGGTTCAGCCGGGGGACCGGCTTGTCATGGCGCTCCTCCAGCGCGGCCGAGACGATGGCGGTCAGGTCGCCGACATCCTTGGCCACGAGGAAATAGTGCTTCATGAAGCGCTCGACATCCTTGAGGCCGGGATGCTCGGTGTAGCCGAGCCGCTCCGCCATCTCACGCTGGAGATCGAAGGAGAGCCGCTCCTCGGCCTTTCCGGTCAGGAAATGCAGATGGCAGCGCACCGACCACAGGAAATCCTCGCAGCGGCGGAATTCCTTGGCTTCCTCCGCCGTGAACACGCCCTTGGCCACCAGGTCGCGAGTCTCGCGCACCCGGTAGACATATTTGGCGATCCAGAACAGCGTGTGGAGGTCGCGCAGGCCGCCCTTGCCGTCCTTGACATTGGGCTCGACCAGATAGCGCGACTGACCAGCGCGTTTGAGCCGTTCCTCGCGCTCGGCGAGCTTGGCGTTGACGAACTCCACCGCCGTGCCCTCCACCACATCGGCGTCGAAGCGCGCGTTGAGCTCGTCGAACAGCGACTTCTCGCCGAGCAGCAGCCGGGCTTCCAGCAACGAGGTGCGGATCGTCATGTCCGCGCGCGCCTGACGGATGCATTCGTCGACCGACCGCGTGGCATGGCCAACTTTAAGCCCCATGTCCCACAGCACATAGAGCACCGCCTCGGCGACGCTTTCACCCCAGGCGGTCTGTTTGTAGGGCAGCAGGAACAGGATGTCGGTGTCCGAGCCAGGCGCCATCAGCCCGCGCCCGTAGCCACCGACCGCCACGATCGCCATGCGTTCGGCGGTGGAGGGATTGTCGGAGGGGTAAAGGTGGGTGACCACCAGTTCATAGACCAGCAGGATGATCTCGTCCTGCAGCCGCGACAGGCGCTCGGCACAGCGCCGGCCGGAGCCGTCCTGCATCAGCCAGCGCTCCGCGGTGGCGTGGCCGGCCGTGTAGGCAGCCTTGAGCCGCTTGGCGAGTGTGCCGCGCAGTTCGATCTCCCGCCCGGCCTTGGCCTCGCCCAGCACCGTCTTCGCCAGCACGGCCAGTTCGGCGCGCATGGCGTGGATGTCGAACAGGTCCTTGAAAGGATGGTCGGCGCGACGGGAGCGGGATTCGATCATGGCAGGATCCGACTGGACAGGCCTCCCGCTTTAGCCGATCCCGCCCGCCGCGTCATCGTGCACCGCGCTCTTATCGCCCCGTTACGGCCCAAACGCGACATGCCCGGCGGTGAGGCCGGGCATGCGGGCGCCATCAAGCGCTGGCGGCGAGCCGCCCCTCAGAAGCCGGCAAACCGGCTACTGGATTACTGGGTCTTGGTCGCGCTGGAATCGCGGGCCTGATCCAGGGTCTGGAATTCCGGCGCGGCGTTCAGCTCTTCCTTGGTCAGCGAGACCACGATCTTTTCGCCATCGTCGGTCGGCGTGGCGGTCAGCGAATCGAACGACACCGCGACCGGCTTGGCGCCGATGCCGAGGAAGCCGCCCACGTCGATCACGGCGGCGAGCACATTGCCGTCGCCGTCGACCACGGCGTCGCTGATCGAGCCGAGCTTCTCATCCGAAGCGGTGACGACATCAGAGCCGATCAGGTCGGACGCCATCCACTGGCCGCTGGCCTGGGCGGAGACGAACTTCGGCGTCGCGGTCGGCGCGGTGGCCGTGCTCGGCGTGCCGGGCATCACCGAGGCGGGAGCCTGCGGCGACGCGGCGTCGGGAGTGGCGGTACCCGGCGTGTGCGGGGCAACGGCGGGCGGGGTGGTGGATTCGGGGTTCGCGCTCTGCGCGAAGGCAACCGCCGGGGTGAGCGACAGCGCGGCAAGAGCGGTAAGGGTCACGATCTTGTTGGTCATAGAGAAATCTCCCATTTCCGTAAGGTCGGTTAAAAGTGGTGCGGTCGGTGACCGTCTGCCTCAACAACCTCTTCCAGCCGGGAATGTTCCCTATAAAATCATCTGATCGGACAATAACTTGAAGGTATTTATTTGAAGGGAATATAATACTAGTTGATGTTCTGGATCATCGAGGCGTCAGCGACGCAGACGGTAAGTTCTTCCGTCGAAAGATTGGAGCGGGTCACGCCGACGCTGGAGGCGCAGCCGCGCGTTGCCTTCATGGTGCGGCTCGGCGCCGCCGGCTCGGGCGTGACGGCCTTGACGGCGACCGACGTGTTGTGCGCCCCCTCGCTGGGCGTGACGCGCAAATCAAGCCGCGCCCCCTTGGTGGCACGATTAACGGCGCTCGACTGAAACAGCGCGCCGGCGGGCTGCGCAATGGGCGCGACCGGCGCGCCGCGCCCGCTCGGGGCCGGGCTGAACGCGGTGGCGGTGAGGGGAATCGCAATGGCCATGCCGGTCAGCGTTCCCAGAAAATAGCTCGTCCCCCTGAGGGCGGCGGCACCGAAGCGAGGCATCTTCGTACCCTTCCGATCTCTTGCTCGCTGCCGATCGGCGCAAAGGCGCGATCCTCCGCGCGGACACAATAGCTGTGCCTCGCGGACTAAAGCCGAGAGCAAATGTCCAAGAAAACCGCGGAACGGCATCCCCGCCGTCCGCGCGCTTGGTTAATGCACAATGAAAGGATTGGTTCCAAAATCGCCGCCGCGCCGATCAGTTGTCGGCGCGGTACGTCGCGATGCCCTGGAAATGGAGAGCGTTGCTAGCGTCCGGCGGCGAGATGCTGTTCCGGTACCGAGACGTCGCAAACCAGCCCGCCGGGGGCGAAGGTCAGGTTCACCTCGCTATCGAGCGCACGTGACATGTTGCGCTCGATCACCAGCGAGCCGAAGCCGCGGCTGCGCGGCGCAGTCACCGGCGGGCCACCCTCTTCGCGCCAGGATAGCTCGAAGCCGCCGCCTGCTTCCGGCATGCGCCGCGCCCAGGAGATGGTGACATGCCCCTCGGGCACCGACAGCGCGCCGTACTTCGCTGCATTGGTCGACAGCTCGTGCAAAGCGAGGCCGATATTCTGGGCCGCTTCGGGCTTGAGGAAGATGTCCGGCCCCACCACCGAAACCTGGCTGTTCTCGCGGTTGAGATGATGGCCGAGCTGCGAGCGCACCATGTCGCTGAGCGAGGCGCCATGCCAGCTTTCCTGCACCAGAAGGTCGTGCGAAAGCGCCAGCGCCTGTAGCCGCGCGCTGAACTGCTCGACGAATTCATCGATCGACGAGGCGTGGCGGGCGGTCTGGCGCGCCATGGCTTGAATGACCGCGAGCAGGTTCTTGGAACGGTGCGTGATCTCGCGGGTGAGCAGGCGCAGATGCTGCTCATTGAGCTTGCGCTCGGTCACGTCCACCGCGGCGCCGGTAAGCCCGATCGTGCTGCCCGACAGGTCACGCAACGGCTCGACATAGAGGTCGTACCAGTATTTCGAGCCGTCCTGCTCAACCTCGATCTCGCCCTTGCGCGGCGTGGTGCCACCCAGCGCCTCGCGCTTGAGGTTCTCCAGTGCCCGGGATTGGCCATCGCCAAGAAGGTCGCCCTCGGTCGCGCCCAGCACCTGCTCGACCGGAAAGCCGAACAGAGGCTTGCTGACCGAGGTGTAGCGCAATTCGCGATCCTGCGTGAAAATCGCGACATTGGAGCCGCGCAGCGCCATCTCGTAGCGCTGCAGGGCCGTCGCCAGTTCCAGCGCGAGGCGCCTCTGCTCGGTCTCGATGCGGCCGGGCAGCGGGATTTTCAGCAGCGAGTGGAAATTCAGCCACAGCACGCAAGCGCCGATGGCATTCAGCGCCGCGAGCGCGATGCGCACCATCGACTGCAGCCAAGGAAGGGTGTCCCCGGCCTTGAGATTGGCCAGTAGCGACAGGATGCCGACCATCAGCACAAGTCCGCCCAGCAGATAGCCAAGCAGCTTCATGCGCCCGCTCAGGTCGGAGCGGAGTATGATCAGGCGAAACAGTGCAAGCGCTATGGCGAAGGAGGCGACAACGGTGATGTACCGTGCCACGTCATCGAGCAGGCTGAGCGAGGCACTCATTCAACTGCGCCTCACGCCGTGGCTCGTTGCTCCCGGGGGCGGGCCTTCCGCTCGAAGAACAGCGCCTGGCTGACCACCGCCGCCACCGTCGAGGGCTGGAACGGTTTGGCGATCAGGAAGGCCGGCTCCGGCCGGATGCCGGTCAGGAAACGCTCCGGATAGGCGGTGATGAAGATCACCGGCACTTCGGCGGTCTCGATCAGCTCATTCACCGCCTCCAAGCCGGAACTGCCGTCGGCGAGCTGGATGTCGGCGAGGATGAGGCCCGGAGCTTTGCGCTTGGCGAGGTTGACCGCTTCGCCATGGGTCCGGGCGATGCCGGTCACGCGGTGGCCGAGGCTTTCCACCAAACCTTCGAGGTCGAGAGCGATGAACGGCTCGTCTTCGATGATGAGCACGTCGGTGGCGATCTCGGCGGCCAGCTCGCGGCCCGCCTCTTCCACGAGATTGCGCAGGGTCTGGATATCGACGTCGAGAATTGCGGCGGCATCGGCCTCCTCAAAACCTTCGAGAGAGACCAGAAGGAACGCCTGGCGCACCACCGGCGTTATATGTCCGAGGCGCTGCTCGCCCTGTATGGCGGGAGGGCCGCGATCGGGCACGCCGTTGACGGAAACCGAGTTCCACAGGCGCGTCAGAATGCGGTAGAGGCCGACGCGCGGATCTTCTCGCGTATCGAGGACATCCGGGTCGGCAATGAGCGTTTCGAGCAGGGCGGTTACATAAGTATCGCCCGCCGCCTGGCTGCCGCTAAGCGCGCGCGCATAGCGGCGCAGGAAGGGCAGGTGCTGCGCAACGAGTTGCGAGGTGCTCACGCGTGTCTCCCCAAAAACAGATTCGGCCGCGTTCCTGCCGGCCGGTCCACCATTAACGACGTGTCAGGGATGCGGTTCCATACTGCCGCGAAAAAAATCTGAGAAAGCGGTCGCGCCTGTGGGAACCCGAGGCGTCATGGCTCGTTATCAGCGGCGAGTGTGCGCAGTGATGCGTGCAGGAATGCGACGGAGCCGCCCTTTATTCGAGGATATCTGGAGGCTCGATGTCGGGAAAAAAAGCAATGCATGATGAACAGTCCGAGGGAGCGTCGGGTACGAACGACGCGTCTCTCATGGAAACTACACTCCCGGGCTCCAAGCTCGGTAGCGACATTCAGGCCAAGATTGGTCAGCACCTGCGCGCAATGTACGATGACGTTGTTCGCCAGGGGGTGCCCGATCGCTTTCTCGATCTCCTGTCCCGGCTCGACGAGCCTGCCGCCCCGGTGGACGGATCGGCGCCGAACAAGCGTAACGATGGAGGTCATCGGTGACCTCCTTCGATCCGACGCTCCGCGACGACATCATTGCCGCGATCCCCAATCTGCGAGCCTTCGCGATTTCGCTTAGCGGCAATGTCGATCGTGCCGACGATCTGGTGCAGGAAACGCTGCTGCGTGCCTTTGCCAATCTCGGCAGCTTCCGCCCGGGCACCAATCTTCCGGCCTGGCTGTTCACCATCCTGCGCAACCTGTTCCGCTCGGAATATCGCAAGCGGCGCCGCGAGGTGCCCGATTCCGACGGCGCCTTCGCCGCGACGCTGACCAGCAATCCCGACCAGGACATGCATCTGGACTTCGAGGATTTCCGCGCCGCGCTGGACACCCTGCCGCCCGATCAGCGCGAGGCGCTGGTGTTGGTCGGCGCATCTGGCTTCTCCTACGAGGAAGCGGCCGATATCTGCAACTGCGCGGTCGGCACCATCAAGAGCCGCGTGAACCGGGCTCGCCGCCGTCTCGGCGAGATGCTCGCCATCGAACATGCCGGGGATTTTGGTCCCGACATGACCACACGGGCCGCTCTGGCCGCCGCCGAGCGCGGCTGACCTTCGACCCTTCTGCCTTCAGGCCTTCCCCACGACATTATCAAGTTTCCACCGGCTGTGGCCGGCAGGAATCTGCTCCGTGCGCCCGGCGCGCGGGTCGCTGGCTTGCGCCTTCGCGACTCGCTCGTCGAGGCGCACGCGTCGTTGGATGGTGGCGCCAACAATGAAAACGCCCGCGCCGGTCAAGGAGCGGGCGTTTTCTTGTGGCCTAGGCAGTGGCCCCATAAATTTGCGGGCCGGCTAGGAGCGTGATTCAACCTCTCTCGATAGGGGAGAGAGAGATGCGCCGCCACGAATTGACGGACGAGGAATGGGCGATCATCGCCCCGCTTT
>NZ_JAZDRM010000065.1:0-11023 GCF_047501495.1 Ancylobacter sp. G4_0304
GGCGGATAGCGGCGCGGCGGGGGCGGGCCCCAGCGGTCATAGGTCGAGTACCAGGAACGGCCGCGGTAATAATTGTTCCAGTAATTGCCGAAGCTGAAGCCGATGATCGGCACGCCGATCTGCGGCGCATAATCAGGCATCGCCACGCGGCGGCCGCGATAATCGTAATCGAGATAGCGCGAGGACACCCATCCGCGATAGCCGCGCCACTCGACATCGCACCAGGTGTACTCGTCGAGGCACCCGAAAATATCCAGCGACGTGCCGGCTTCGAGCACGGTGACGACCGGATAGGCGGTGCTGGGCCCGGCGCGCAGATTGACGTTGGCGTTGGCGTAGCCGGCGTCCTGCGCCGCGGCTGCCGAGCCGAGCGCGGCGGCCAGCGCCACGCCCGCCAGAAGTGACTTCATCGATTCTCTCCCCACGTTGCGAGATTTGCACAACGCCGACCAAGGCGAAATGGATGCGCGGGCTGCGGCGGTTTCATGATGGCTTCGTGGTGGGATCGCGATCCGGCGCTTTTACCTGACATAGCGTCACGTTGATTGTGGACGGCGAAGCCGACAGGATGCCTGCGCGCGTGAATCGGGCGCTTTTTTCCCTTCACCGATTCCCTCTAAACGGATTTCATTCATGTCTTTCGGTACGCTGATCGAAGCCTTTTTTCTCGGTCTTCTTGAGGGTTTCACGGAATTCCTTCCGGTGTCCTCCACCGGCCATATTCTGCTCGCCGGCTATTTCCTCGGCTTCGAGAGCGAGGGCAAAGTGTTCGAGGTGCTGATTCAGCTCGGCGCCATCCTCGCCATCGTCACGGTCTATTTCCAGCGCTTCTGGCAGGTACTGGTCACGCTGCCCTCCAGTGCGCGTTCGCGCCGCTTCGTGCTCAGCATCGTCGTCGCCTTCCTGCCGGCGGCGGTGATCGGCGCGTTTGCCCATGGCTTCATCAAGAGCGTGCTGTTCGAATCCCCGGCGCTGATCTGCGTGATGCTGATTCTCGGCGGCATCGTGCTGCTCTGGGTCGACACGCTGCGCATCAAGCCGGTCCACACCGACGCCATGGCGTTTCCGCCCTCGCTGACGGTGAAGATCGGCTTCATCCAGTGCCTCGCCATGATCCCCGGCGTCTCGCGCTCGGGCTCCACCATCGTGGGCGGGCTGCTGCTGGGGGCCTCCAAGCCGGCGGCGGCGGAGTTCTCGTTCTTCCTCGCCTTGCCGACCATGGCGGGCGCCTTCGCCTACGACCTCTACAAGAACCATGACCGGCTGAGCACCGACGACACGCTGGTGATCGTGGTCGGCTTCATCGCCGCCTTCGTGTCGGCGCTGCTGGTGGTGCGCGGGCTGCTCGCCTTCGTCTCGCGCCATGGCTATGCGCTGTTCGGCTGGTGGCGCATCGCCGTCGGCGGCGCAGGGCTGATCGCGCTGGCGCTGCTGGGCTGAGGTTCAACGAAAAACGGCCGCGCGGGGAGCGCGGCCGTTTTCATGAGGAAGATGCGTCGGCCGTGCTTGGATCTCACGCCTCTTCGGGCTTGGAGAACTGGCCGGCCTTGCGATAGCGCCACATATAGTCGGGCAGCACCGCGCCGATCGCGGTCGGCTGTATGCCGAGGCCGGCGAGGGTGCGGCCTTCCGCGATCGCGGCGGGCGAGACCACATTGTCATTCGCCAGCAGCTTCACCTGGTCGCGGGTCAGCAGCGGGTTGGGCAGCAGCTCCAGCAGGCGCGCCTTCAGCGAGGCGACCGCGCCGGGAACCGGGATCAGCAGCCGCTTGCGCCCGACTTCCTCCAGCATCAGCTCCAGCAATTCCCGGAAGCTGCGAACTTCCGGTCCGCCGAGTTCATACACCGTGCCGGGCGTCGCCTGCTCGTCCACCGCGCGGGCGATGGCGGCGGCGACGTCGCCGACGAAGACCGGCTGCATCAGCGTCTTGCCGCCGGCGATCAGCGGCAGCACCGGGGACAGCCGCGCCATGGCGGCGAAACGGTTGAAGAAGCTGTCTTCCGGGCCGAACACGACCGAGGGACGGAAGATCACCGCATCGGGCTTCGCCTCGAAAGCCGCCCGCTCGCCGGCCGCCTTGGTGCGGGCATAGAGCGAGGTGGAATCGGCGTCGGCGCCGATCGCCGAGACGTGGATCAGCCGCGCGCCCACCTCGCGCGCCGCGCCGGCCACCTGCCGGGCGCCGAACTGGTGCACCGCCTCGAAGCTCTGGCGTCCGCTCTCATGCAGCACGCCGACGAGATTGATCACCACCTGCGCGCCTTCCGCCGCCCGCAGCACCGAGGCCGGATAGCGCAGATTGGCCTGTACCGGGTTGATCTGGCCGACCGTGCCCAGCGGCTGGAGATGGCCGGCAAGGTCCGGCCGGCGCACCGCGACGCGCACCCGCCAGCCGCGACGGGCCAGCGCGCGCACTACATGGCGGCCAAGGAAGCCGGAGCCGCCATAGACCGTGACGAGGCGCTCCATCGGCGCCGGGCGCTTCAGGAGCTCGGCTTCGCTCTCAAGCGGCATGTCGTCTGAAACGGTGGCGTCGACCATTGCTCTCTCCCGGCCCGGCAACAAGCGATGATGGACGATTAGCGCGCCGCCGCCACGGCGTCCAGCAGGGGGCGGGCACCGGGCGACGCGATAAATTCGCACGCTTAAGGCCGGGACAACGCGAAACCCACGTTGACAAGGGGGATGCCGGTCAATATGTCTCGCCGCCGTGCCGGACAGGCATGTGCCCAGGTGGCGGAATTGGTAGACGCGCTGGTTTCAGGTACCAGTGGGTAACACCGTGGAGGTTCGAGTCCTCTCCTGGGCACCATTTCACCGTCCTAGACGGTCCTAAGGCCACCGAAAAGCCGCTGAAACCAAAGGGTTTCGGCGGCTTTTTCGTTTGGGATAGTCCGACGCTATCCGTGGGCATCCAACGCATTCGTTGGCATTTGTGTTGGCATCGGGGATGCCAACACAAACCGAATGCCAACACCCCAGGGCGCTGACGGACGTAGCCTGCAAAAACGCCAACGCAACGACAAGCCCCAACAACTGTCCGATAGCGGCGGAGCGGCGAACAGGCCGCCCATCGATCCACCGACAATCAGAATGCGAGGGCTCATGGCGTTCAGCCTCAAGGGTTTAGCAGATGAAGTCCACGACGCCGCCATCTACGCGCAGGGCCGCGCCGGTGGTGGCGGACGCCAGCGGCGAGGCGAGATCGACCGCCATGCTCGCGACCTCCTCCACGCTTGACAGCCGCCGGATCAGCGACGTGGGCGCGGTGCGCCAGCACGAACTCCGCTCCAGCCTCTTCCAGAGACTTGCCCTCCGCCACCTGCGCGCCCGCCTCCTGCAGGCCTCTGGCGATGGCGAAGCCGATGCCTCCGGTGGAGCCGGTGACAAGGGCAGATTTGCCCGAAAGATCGATCTTCATTTGCGGCTCCTGACGGTGCGTCATTGGGATCGGAGAGAGGACCCTCAGGCTCCCACGCTACGGGAAACCGTGGTGAAGGCCCCCGGCAGCACCGTGCCGAGCGCGACCGCGATCAGGCACAGGGTGAGCGACAGGATGACGTTCAGCGCCGCCCGGCCCGGCTCATCTGCATTGAGCAAGGTGACGGTCTGCAGGCTGAAGGACGAAAAAGTGGTGAACCCGCCGCACAGGCCCACCAGAATGAACTGGCGGAATTCCGGCGAGGACGCGCCAGTGCCACTGGCAAAGAGCGCCGTAGCGAGGCCGATCACGAACGAGCCGGTACAATTGATGACAATAGTTCCCCAAGGCAGAGCGTGCCCCAGAGCGTGCGTCAGCCAACGATCCAGGCCAAAGCGCAGGGCCGACCCAAACGCGCCGCCGATTGCAACCCATCCATACGCGATCATGTTGCCTCCCTCCTCCTCCAGTCGGCGTGCCAGTCCGGCTGCGCACCATGGGAAAAGCTTTTCAGAAGGGGGAAGGCGAAGACATTCTACATAGTGTTCGAAAGTCTATACGATGGTATGGTAAGAATAGTTCAGGGATGTCGGCGCCGACAGCAACCGCCTCACGGGCAACTTGCAGCCCGAGCAGGTCGCTCTCTCTTGACCAGAAGATCGCAGGATCAGGCGGTTGACCTTCGCCATCGCCCGGCGGCCGATGCTGGCGGCAAAGACCCGAGTTTCTCGCCCGTTGTCGTCGCCGCCGGCTTCCTTGGGCGGATGTTTGGACCGAAACCAAAGGCGCGCTTCGGTGGACTTGAGGTCGACAACCCGCGTTGACGACCCGTCGAATACAAGGAGCGCGCCTCGGCGGGTTCCTGAACAGACATTCCTAACGGCTGCTATGGATCAGTCTCGGCGTCGGACGTTTATCGGCGATGCGCGGCTCATAGCGCTGAATGGTCCTTCACGGCCTCTTCCAGCGCGGGTTTGAGCGCCAGCAGGCGGGCGTCGATCGCCGCCGGGTCCGAGCGATTGAGCGCGATCATCTGCGCGCGGGCGTCGCCACCGCGGATCACCTCGAAGGCTTCCGACTCGATCCCCTCCAGAATCGCGTCGGCCACCGCCGAGGCCGGCTCGCGCGAGAAGCCGAGCTCGGGGCCGGCGCGATTCGAGGCCATCATCGGCGTGTCGGTGCCGGCCGGGTAGGCGGTCATGACATGAATGCCCTCGCCCTTCAGCTCGCGGCGCAGCGCCTCGCCGAAGCGGGCGAGCCCGGATTTGACGCCGGCATAGGTGGCATAGAACGGCGCGCCGATCAGCGCGATGCCGGAGGCGACATTGACCACCACGGCGTCGCCGCTCGCCCGCAGCGCCGGCAGCGCCGCGCGGGTGAGCAGGATCGGGGCGACGAGATCGACCTCGATCATCGCCAGAATTTCGCTCTCCGGCGTGTGCTCCAACCGTCCGGCACGCACGCCGCCGGCATTGTTGACGAGGATGTCGAGCCCGCCCAACGCGGCGAGCGCCTGATCCAGCGTCGCCGCCCGGCCCTCGCTGGTGGCGACATCCGCCACGATGCCGTGGGCGGCAAAGCCCTTGGCCGTCAATTCGTCGAGCGCCTGCGTCACCCGCTCAGGCCGGCGGCCGCTGATGGCGACGCGCGCGCCCCTGGCGAGGAAGGCTTCCGCCAGCGCGAGGCCGATCCCGCTGGAGCCGCCGGTGATGAGAACGCGCTTGCTGGCGATGTTCATGATGCGGCGTCCCCGATCTTGTCCTGCGTCTTCGTGTCGAAATCGCCCGCCTCGTGGCGCTCGCGCAGTTGCTCGGAAGGCTCGCCGCTCATGCGGTTGACGATGCGCCCGCGCTTGACGGCGGGGCGGGCGAGGATCGCCTCGGCCCAGCGCCGCACATGGGTGTAGTCCTGAACCGAGAGGAACTCGCCGGCGCCATACTGCCAGCCGAGCACCAGCCCGCCATACCAGGGAAACACCGCGATATCGGCGATGGTGTAGTCGGCGCCGGCCAGATAGGGCACCTCGGCGAGCCGGCGGTCGAGCACGTCGAGCTGGCGCTTCACCTCCATGGCGAAACGGTCGATGGCGTATTCGATCTTCTCGGGCGCGTAGGTATAGAAATGGCCGAAGCCGCCGCCCAGATACGGCGCGCTGCCCATCTGCCAGAACAGCCAGGACAGGCATTCCGCGCGGGCCGCGCCCTGCGCCGGCAGGAACGCGCCGAATTTCTCGGCGAGATAAAGCAGGATCGCGCCGGATTCGAACACGCGAACCGGTTCGGGGCCGGAACGGTCCATGAGCGCCGGGATCTTGGAGTTCGGATTGACCTCGACAAAGCCGCTGCCGAACTGATCGCCCTCGCCGATCTTGATCAGCCAGGCGTCATATTCGGCACCGGCATGGCCGGCGGCGAGCAGTTCCTCCAGCAGGATGGTCACCTTTTGCCCGTTCGGCGTGCCGAGCGAATAGAGCTGGAGCGGGTGGCGCCCGACCGGCAGCTCCTTCTCGTGAGTCGGCCCGGCGATCGGCCGGTTGATGTTGGCGAAAGCGCCGCCATTGGCCTTGTTCCACGTCCAGACCTTGGGGGGCGTGTAAGGCGGGGACTGGGTCATGCTGGGCATCTCCTTGGCCGCGCGCGTCAGGCGGCGGGCGGGTAGTTCGAGGGGAACAGCGCGCGCAGGGTTTCCTCGTCGCGCACCTGCTTGAACGGATGGTCCTTGCCGACCGCGTGGGCCCGAACTGCGGCGGGGCGGGCGTCGACGCTCTGGAACAGACGCTTGAGATGAGGATAGGGCGCGAGCGGGTCGTCCGCGCCCTTGCGCACCCGCGAGGCGCGGGCGAGCCAGCCCCAGGCCGACATGTCGGCGATGGTGTAGCTGTCGCCGACGACGAAATCCCGGCCCTGAAGGTGATCGTCCAGCACCTGATAGTGCCGTTCGGCCTCGCGCCGGTAGCGGTTCCGCGCGTAGGCTTCGCTTTCCGGCGCGGCGAACTGGAAATGCACCGCCTGGCCGGAGAATGGTCCGAGCCCGGAGCCGAGGAACATCAGCCACGACAGCAGTTCCGGCCGGTCCTCCGGCTGGCCGAGGAAGCGGCCGGTCTTCTCGGCGAGATAGAGCAGGATGGCGGTGGAATCGAACACCCGCGCCTCGCGCCCGCCCGGCCCCTCGGTGTCAACGATGGCCGGCACCTTGCCGTTCGGGTTGATGGCGCGGAACGCCGGCGCGTGCTGGTCGCCCTTGCTGGTGTCGACCGGAATCAGCTCGTAGGGCAGGCCGGATTCTTCGAGAAACAGCGCGATCTTGGCGGGATTGGGGGTCGGGTGGAAATAGAACCGGATCATGGGCGACGTCGTCCTTGAGAGGGAGCGCCGGACGCGCTTCGCATTTTAGTTCGATCGTTCTATAATGCGCCGGGACGCGACCTCTGGCAAGCTGCCGGCGGGCCGGGCCGATGGATGTGACGATGGCGAGACCCAGGGAGTTCGACGAGGAGGCCGTGCTCGACGCGGCGGTACGGTGCTTCTGGAGCCGCGGCTTCGAGGCGACCTCGGTGCGCGACCTGATCGAGACCACCGGCCTGACCGGGGCGAGCCTCTACAATGCGTTCGGCGACAAGCGGGCGTTTTATCGCCGCGCGCTCGGCCATTATGTCGAGGACAGCATCGAGGGGCGCATCCGGCGCTGCGAGGCGCTGGCGCCGCGCGCGGCGGTCGCGGCGTTCTTCGCGGAGATTGTGACGCGTTCGCTGGGCGATGGTGAGCGCAAGGGCTGCATGCTGGTGAACGCGGCGCTGGAACTCGCCCCGCACGATGACGAACTGCGCGAGGCGGTGGCAGAGGTGCTGGGCCAGCTCGAAGCCTTCTTCCTGCGCTGTGTGACCGCCGGGCAGGCCGACGGCACGATTTCCGCCACCCTGCCGTCGCATACGCTCGCCAGCCATCTGCTCGGCGTGCTGCTGGGGGTGCGGGTGCTGGCGCGCGTCCGGCCGGAGGCGGCGGTGATCGAGGGCGCGATCACCGGCGCGCTCGCGCTGCTCGACATGGGTGTGGAGCGGACGGCCTGAGCCGTCGCTCCCTCGACACCGCTCAGGCGGCGAGACTCTCGATCTGCGCCTTGGCCTGCGCGATGGCGGCGGCCTTCGGCGCCTCGCCGAGATTGAGCCCCTCGGCGCGAATCACAGTGATGTCGCCAAGGCCGATGAAGCCGAGCACGCCGCGCAGATAGCTCTCATGGTGCTCAAGCGCCGCTGCCGGGCTGTCGCCGGTATAGATGCCGCCACGGGTCGCGGCGATGAACACCTTCTTGCCGGGAGACAGCAGGCTTTCCGGGCCGTTGGCGCCATAGCGGAAGGTGCGGCCGGCGACGCAGATGCGATCGATCCAGCCCTTGAGCTGCGAGGGGATCGAAAAATTGTACATCGGCGCGCCGATGACAATGATGTCGGCCGCAAACAAATCGTCGATATAGGCCCCACCGACGGCGAGGTCCTCGCCGAGCGCCGGGCTCGCCACTTCGCCGCCCTGGAACGCGGCCAGATGCGCGTCGGACAGATGCAGCGCGGCGTCGGCCACCAGGTCGCGGCGGATGACCCGCGCGCCGGGATGCAACGCGCTCTCGCGAGCCACGATCTCGGCGGTGAGCAGGCGGCTGATCGAAACGTCGCCGAGAATGCTGGAATCGATGTGCAGGATGGTGGTCATGACAGGGGTCTCCGGGTCGCCCGCGCGAGCTGCGGCTCCGCCAGCGCGACGATTTTCTTGAGGACGCGAAACATGGGCACCTAGGTGCCACGCCCTGAAGAAGCGGAGTAGCCGGGATGATTCTATGATATCCATCGGTTCGGCCGATGGAGGGCGCTGCATGCTGGACGGGATTTCGCTGGACCATCTCAGGGCGTTCCTCGCCGCGGTGGACGAGGGCAGCTTTTCGGCCGCCGCGCGCCGGCTGCGGCGCACCCAGTCGGCGGTGAGCGAATCCATTGCGACGCTCGAAGGCCATCTCGGGGTCGGGCTGTTCGACCGCAGCGGGCGCTATCCGCGCCTGACCCCCCAAGGGGCGGTTCTGGTGGGCGATGCGCGTCAGGTACTCGCCGGGGTCGATGGGCTGAAGGCGCGCGCCAAGGGCATGGCGACCGGCATCGAGGCCGAGCTGGCGGCGGTGATCGACGTGTTCTTCCCGATCGATGTGCTCGCCGAGGTGGCGCGGGAGTTCCGAGGCCATTTCGCCGGCACGCCGCTGCGGCTGCGCGTCGAGGCGCTGGGGGCCGCGATCGAGCCGGTGCTCGACGGCCGGGTGAGCTTCGCCGTCACCAGCGCGCTGCCGCTGCATCCGGCCGGGCTGGTGGCGGAACGGCTGACCAGCGTGCGTCTCGTCATGGTCGCGGCTGCCGATCATCCGCTGGCGGCATGGCCGGGGCCAATTCCGCGCGAGGAGCTGGCGCGACACATCCAGCTCGTGCTCACCGATCGCTCGGCTTTGTCGGAAGGCCGCGATTTCGGCGTGTTCGCCACCACCACCTGGCGGCTGGCAGACCTGTTCGCCAAGCACGCGTTCCTGCTGAACGGGCTGGGCTGGGGCGGCATGCCCCATCACACCGTGGCGGCGGACATCGCCGCCGGCCGGCTGGTCGAGCTCGCGATCGACGAAATGCCCACTGGCGGGGCGGGCATACCGATGTCGGCGGTCTATCGCGCCTCCGATCCCCCCGGCCCGGCGGGCCGCTGGGTGATCGAGCGGCTCAAGGACTGCGAGCGCCACACTCCGCCCGGCGCGGATGAGGCGGTCTGCCCCCCCGCGAAGGTGTGACCGGATGTTTCCCGGCGCGGGCATCGGCCGGCCCCGCGAGGGACCGGCCGTAGCGTTCAGGCCATACCGCTCAGGATTTGGCGAAGGCGAGCAGGTCGGCGTTCAGCACGTCGGCATGGGTGGTGAGCATGCCGTGGGGATAGCCCTCATAGATCTTCAGCGTGCCGTTCTTCAGCAGCTTGACCGACTTGAGACCGGCATCCTTGTAGGGGACGATCTGGTCGTCATCGCCATGCAGCACCAGCGTCGGTACCGAGATCGCCTTCAGGTCCTCGGTCTGGTCGGTCTCCGAGAACGCCTTGATGCCTTCATAATGGGCCTTGGCCGAGCCCATCATGCCCTGGCGCCACCAATTGTCGACCACGCCCGGATAGACCTTGGCGCCCTCGCGGTTGAAGCCGTAGAACGGGCCGGCGGGAAGATCGACGAAGAACTGGGCGCGGTTGTCGGCGAGCGCCTTGCGCAGGCCGTCGAACACGTCGAGCGGCAGCCCCTCGGGGTTCGACTCGGTCTTCAGCATCAGCGGCGGCACGGCGGAGACCAGCACCGCCTTGGCGACGCGCCCGGCCGGCTCGCCGAACTTCGCCACATAGCGCGCGACTTCGCCGCCGCCGGTGGAGTGGCCGATATGGATCGCGTTCTTGAGGTCGAGATGCTCGGCGACCGCGAAGGCGTCGGCGGCATAGTGGTCCATGTCGTGCCCTTCGCTCACCTGCGACGAGCGGCCATGGCCGCGCCGGTCATGAGCGACCACGCGATAACCGTTCTGCACGAAGAACAGCATCTGCGCGTCCCAGTCGTCGGAGGAAAGCGGCCAGCCATGGTGGAACACCACGGGCTGCGCGTCCTTGGGGCCCCAGTCCTTGAAGAAGATCTCAACGCCGTCCTTGGTGGTGACGTAACCCATGATGCTGGTCCTTTCGGGTGATAAGCGGAAATCGGTCGCGGGCTGCAACTCACCGGGTCGTGTCGGCGGCGGCTGCATCCGGTATGGGTGCAATGTTAGCGGGCGGCGCCGGGGTCTCAATTCAGCCTAGGTGCAGCCTGACTAGTCAATCCGCGTGTGGCCTTCATACATGAGTATGATCACGATCCGATGGCGGTCCGGTAAACCGGGGTGCCATGGTTGCTCTGCCTTCCAGAATCCGGGTTCCAAATCCGGGTTCCACGGCTCAAATGGGCGTTTATAGATAGGCGCGTTGCGTGACGGCCGGCTGATGTGAGGTGAAGGACATGGCGGACAAGACCGAGGGCGCGGCCGGCGCGGACATCGGCGAGACCATGCCGCGCACCCGGCCGCCGCAGGAGCCGGAGGCCTTCGCGCGCTGGCTCGGCCTCGAAACGCTCAAGGCCGAGCTGAAGCGGCTGGAACTCGACAAGCTGCGCTACGCGCAGGAACAGCAGCGGCTTCAGGAGCAGCGCACGCAGGAGCCGGCGGCCCGGCACGAGCCCGCCGCCGGGCGCAGCGCGCTCACCCTCGGCATCGTCGCGCTGGCGCTGGTCCTGCTGCTGGCAGGGCTTGCCGGCTATCTCGCCGTCCGGCTCGGCACGCTCAACAGCGAGGTGGCGCGGCTCTCCATGGCGCAGGCCGACCTCAAGGATGCGCTGGAGGCGGTCGACGCCCAGCTCGCCGCAGCCGCCGCTGCCGCGCCGCCCGCCGCCTCGGTTTCCGGCAACTCCTCGCAGCTCACCTGGTCGCCGCCCCCCGGCGTTTCCAGCCGCCCGGTGGCGCCGGAGAGCATCCCGGTGGCGGGAGCCGGCACGCCCGCGCCCGCCCCGGCACCTGCCGATCC
>NZ_JAZDRM010000066.1:0-9284 GCF_047501495.1 Ancylobacter sp. G4_0304
CCCCCGCACCCACTCCTGAAATCGCCGCCGCTCCGCCGGTGGATCCCCCCGCGCCGCCGGAGCCACTGGAACTGCGCTCCCCGCAGGATCTGTGCGCGGACCTCGCCGAGGTTGGCATGCACGGCGCGGAATGGAAGCGCGATTCGCAGGCCGGCGAGTGGTCCTGCACGCCCGAGGTCGAGCGTTTCGGCCGCGACGGCGCCAGCCTCTTCGCCACCATTCTCGGGATAGATGCCGAGACCGTCGGCATGGTGCGCTTCAAGCTGAACCTGATCTCGGAAACCGTGAACGAGACCATCAAGCAGCGCACCGTGACGCTGGTGAACAGCCTTTCCAAAGGCCTCGGCCTCGCGCTGCCCCCGGAAGCGGAGGAAGCGCTACTTGACGCCGCCGCCTATCAGTTCTCCGACAAGAACTGGCAGTTCGTCATCCGCCCGCAGGAGAACGACCCCGCGCGCGTCAACATCTTCCTGCGCCGCGTCCCGAAACAGCAGATCGGCATGCGCGGCGGACTTTAGGCGCCGCCGCGGCACGCCGCCCCGCGACAGGCCCCGGCCGGCACGGTACAACAATCGCGAAACGCGCCCCTCCTCACGAGAATCCCCATGCCGAGCCCCGCGGCCACCGAGATCGCCATCGTCGGCACCGGCTATGTCGCCGATTATTACGGCCACAGCCTCGATCACCATCGCGACGGGCTGACGCTGCGCGGCGCCTTCGACCTCGATCCCGCCCGCCTCGCCAGCTTCGTGTCGACCTTCGGCGGGCGCGCCTATGCCAGCCTCGACGCCTTGCTGGACGATCCCGCCGTCGCCATCGTCCTCAATCTCACCGATCCCCACGCCCATCTGGAAGTCAGCCGGCGCATCATCGCGGCAGGCAAGCACCTCTATACCGAGAAGCCGCTCGCCATGACCGCCGCGCAGGCGGTGGAACTTCGCGCGCTCGCCGAGGCCGCCGGCGTGCGCATCTCCGCCGCGCCGTGCAACGTGCTCGGCGAATCCGCGCAGACGCTGTGGCGCGCGGTTCGGCAGAAGCTCATCGGCGACATCCGCCTGATCTATGCCGAGCTCGACGACGGCATGATCCACAAGCTGCCGACGCGCGACTGGCTCTCCACCTCCGGCAAGCCATGGCCGGCGAGCGGCGAATTCGAGGTCGGCTGCACCTTCGAGCATGCCGGCTACACTGTTGCCCCGCTGGCCGCGATGTTCGGCCCGGTGGTGCGCGTCACCGCCTTCGCCACCCTCGCCTGCCCGGACAAGGGTGTAGCGCCCCCGCCCGGAGGCTGGGCGCCGGACGTCTCGGTCGGGTGCCTGGAATTCGAGAGCGGCGTGATGGCGCGCGTCACCAATTCGATCGTCGCGCCCTATGACCACCGGCTCCGCCTGATCGGCGAGGAGGGTGTGCTGGAAATGGCCGAGCCCTGGCATTACGACTGCCCGGTGCGGGTGCGCCGCTCCGCCAATGACCGCGTGTCGCGCTATCTGGAACGCCGCTTCGGCTGGCTGCCCTCGCGCGGCGTGCCGCCGGTGCGGCCGGTGCCGTTCCAGAGGAAGCGCGGGCGCCCGACCATGGATTTCATGCGCGGGGTGCGGGAACTGGCGGACGCTCTGCGCGAGAGCCGCCCGAGCCGACTCGACGCCGATTTCGCGGTCCACGTCACCGAAGTGACGGAGATGCTGCAATATCCCGAGCGTTTCCCGAGCCCGGCTCAGGTGCAAAGCCGCTTCGCCCCGATCGATCCCATGCCATGGGCGCGGTAAGCCTTAGCTGACCAAGCCCTTGCCATAGAGACCCGGCCGAAAGGCCCGCATCCAGAAGATCTTGCCGAGCCCGGCCGCCGCGCTTGCCCGCGCCGCCAGCGCCTTCGGCCGGTCGAGGAACCAGTAGAGCGCGGTGAGCGCTCCGCCCACCGCGAACTGCCCGGCGCCGATCGCCATCCACTGCGCCAGCTCGCCCCAGCGCGGCGGCTCCAGCATGGTCAGCACGAAGGAACGTATCTGCCCGCTCAGGAAGCGGCGGCGGGTGACGTAGCTCCAGCTCAGCCGGCGCGGCGGCACCCATTCGGTCACGCAGCCCTCCGCCGACCAGCGCAGCTTTTGCCCGGAAAGCACGAGGCGCTTGATCAGCAGCGAATCCTCGCCCCCGCAGCCGTTCAACGAGCGGTCGAACGGCTCGGGGCCGGTGAGGCACGCGCGCGAGAACGCCGAATTATTCGTGCCGAGCAGTGCGGAGTGGGGCGCGAGGTCCGCCCCGTCCGGCAACTCGATCCTCCGCGCGAAATTGGGCAGCAGCGCCACCAGCCCGCCCGGCTCCTCGGCCTGAGCGGAGACCGGGCCAAACACGGCATCGGCCCCCGTTATCCCGATCACCCGCCAATGCGCGGCAATCCAGCCGGGTTCGGCCGCCTCGTCATCGTCGAGAAAGGCGATCCAGTCGCCGCGCGACTGCCTCACGCCGGCATTACGGGCATTGGCGACGCCGGCCTCGCGCTCGCTGGAATAAGCGACGCTCACGCCCTGCGCGCGAAATTCCTCGACGATGCCGAAGGCGTTGCCGTCCTGCGAATTGTCGACCACGAGGATGTCGACCGCCAGCCCCTCGGGAAGCTGCTGCGCGACGGCGCTCGCCAGCGCCCGGCGCAGCGGCCCGTGCCGGTTATAGGTGGGAATGACGATGGTGAGCGATCCCGCCGTCATGCGCGTCAGTTGGTCCCGATCCCGTTGCCAGCATAGACCGCCTTGGAGGCGGTGTCGGCGATCATGTAGAGCAGCTGGATCACCTTGGCGACCTCGTAGCCCTGCGCGTTGGAGACATAGAGCACGTCGCCATTATGCATCTCGAAGCGATTGGCCGCGAACAGGCTGGCCGGCTCGTTCAGATTGGCGTGGAACACCACCGGCACCTTGGCGCCGGGAATGTCGGTCTGGTCGATGCCGAGCTTGATCAGCGTGGCGCGGTCGACCTCGCGGTAGAGGTAGACATAGCCCGGATTGGCGCGGGTATCGATCAGGCCGCCCGCCTTGCCGATCGCCTGGGCAAGCGTGACGTTCTCGCCGTCGAAGCGATAGGTGCCGTTCTCGGTCAGCGCGCCGAGCACCACGTAGGAGCGGGTGTCGCTCTGCACATAGATCGTGTCGCCGGGGCGCACATAAGCGTTGTTCGAGGCATTGGTGAGCAGCGAGGCGAGCTTGAACGAGCGGCTCTGCCCGCCGCGCAGCAGCGTCACCACCGCATCCTCGCCCTTGCCCTTCACACCGCCGGCGCGGGCGATCAGGTCGAGCACGCGGGTGCCGCTGGGCTCGATGGTCACCAGCGCCGGATCGGCGACGTCGCCGAGCACCGAGACCTGCGAGGACGGCGAGGACACCAGCGTCACCATCACCTGCGGCTCGATGGCGCGATCCTCGACCTTGTTGCGGATGTCTTCCTGCACCGCCTGTATGGTGCGGCCGGCGACGTTGATCACGCCGGCATAAGGCACGGTGATGGTGCCCTGCGAGCTCACCTGCTGGTTCGGCAGGGTGATGTGGTTGCTGGCCCGCGCCCCGGCGTCGGAGGGAATGAAAAGCCCGCCGGACTCGGCCTCGAACATGGTGACCTGCACGATGTCGCCGACATTCAGCCGGATCTGCGGGGTCGCCGGCGGCGCGCCGATCGAGCCGCCGATTCCACGGATCGAGGCGGCGGTCGGGTCGGAGCCGGAGCCCAACGCCACGGATTTCGACAGGTCGACGAGGATGTAGTCGATCGGCGCCTCGTCGGGCACGAAGCGCATCGCATTCTGCTGCATGGCGGTGCCGGTCGGGCCCGCCTTGGGCATGAACTGGCATCCCGCCGCCGGGAGGGCAGCGAGAAGAGCAAGCAGAAGGCCAGGCAATCGCGAAGCGAGGCGCATGAGAAGTTCCGAGCGAGTCGACCGTCTCCGACCCTAGGCACCGGCCCTTAACGCGCGCTTAACCATGACCGGGTTTGTGCAGTGCACACAGGCGAAAAACGCTTGCGCCACCTCCAGATGGCGCCTCCGGCGCCCCTTTTGCGGACCATCCCGGCACCTTCAGCCTTGATCGCCCCCTTCCCAAAAGGCGAAGGTGACCCGGGCGACGATTGCGAACCCCGAGGGATTCGCCTGCGCAGGAACGACGAGATGTGTACTTCGCTGAGCTATCGGGATGCCGCCGGAAAGGTCTATTTCGGCCGCACGCTCGAACTGACCATGGACCTGCCGTACCAGATCGTCTGGTTTCCGGCGGGCTTTGCCACCACCTCGCAGGTCGAGGGCGATGCTCCGGTGTCCTTCACCGCGCGCCACGGCGTGCTGGCCGTGACCATGCCGGCACGGGTGCCGAGCGCGGACAACCCGGTCGGCATCACCGATCTCAAGATTCTCGAAGGGCTTAACGAGGCCGGCCTCACCTTCAGCCTGCTGTCCTATCCGGCGGCGGGGGGCGGTCAGCGTGCGGTCGACGCCACGCGCAGGGTTCTGGGAGCGTCTGATCTTGGCGCCTGGGTGCTCGGCCAGTTCGACACGGTGGCGCAGGTCAAGACCGCGCTGGCGGGGCAGCCGGTGATGGTGCAGCCACTGGCGATCCTCGGCGGCGTGGAATCCCCGTTCCACTATGTGGTCCACGACCGCAGCGGCGCGGCGCTGGTCATCGAGTTCAACAAGGGCGTGATGTCGGTACACGACAACCCGGTGGGCGTGATGACCAACGGCCCGGCCTTTCCCTGGCACCTCACCAATCTCGACAACTACACCCACCTGACCAATGTCGACGCGCCGGCCGCGAGCTTCGGCAGCTACAAGGCGATGCAGCCGGATTCCGGCATCGCCACCGCCAACCTTCCCGGCTCCAACACCTCGGTCGGGCGCTTCGTCCGTGCCGCCTTCTTCGCGAACTTCACCGAGAAGGCCGCGAACCCCGACGCGGCGGTGCTCACCCTTGCTCATGTGATGAACAATTTCGACCGCGCGCGCGGCGTCACCATCGACTATCCGGAAGAGGGCGTCGGCCATCTGGAAGTCGAGGGGCTGGAAGGCGAAAAGGGCGCGCGCTACGCCACCGAGTTCACCACCTGGACCAGCCTCGCCGATCTCGAACGCGGGCTGTTCTTCATCCGCGACTATGCCAGCCTGAACTACACGCGCTTCAACCTTGCCGAGCTCAAGGATGACGCTAAGCCCCACGTCATCCCGCTCAAGGCGTTGAACGGCGGGGCGAGCGACGGCACCTCGGTGCTGAAGGGACCGGCGGCCTGAGCTGTTGCGGGAGGCGCCGCAATGCCGGTCAGCCTCCCGACAGATCCTCATCCTCGACGCGGTAGAGCGGATAGAGGTTGCGCCAGCTCCATTTGCCCTTGAGCGCGGCCAGCTTGATGCGGCGCTCACCCCGCTCCATGAACGGCGCCGCAAGGGCGAGCAGCACGAACTGCACGGCGGTCTTGGCGCGCAGGACCAGCGCCGTCGCCACCGGGTTCTCGCTGTTGCGCACCACGCTGAAGGCGAAGGCTTGGCCCCCCGCATAGTGGCGGCGGGCAAGATAATCCACGTCGTCGCGATGGGCGGGCACGAATTCGCGAGCCCGCGCGCCGGGAATATAGCCGAACCGCCGCCCCCGCCGCTGCAGCCGGCAGAACAGGTCGTAATCCTCGCCCCCGCACTGGCCGAGCACGGTGTCAAACGGCTCCGGGTCGGTCAGCGTCCGCGCGCGGCGGAAGATCGAGTTCGAGGTGGCGAGCGCGAAGCCGGACGTCTTGTTGGGGCCCATGGCGAACAGTTCCCCGCCCGCGCCGAGTGCCGTCTTGCGGTCGAACAGGGCGAGCGCGGCCGCGCTCGGGGTGCCCTGCCCTTCAAAATCGGCCTCGACCGGGCCGAAATAGACATCGCGGTCGGTGCGCTCCAGCGTCTCCAGCACGGCGGGTAGCCAGCCGGGCTCGACCTCCATGTCGTCGTCGAGGAACACCGCGATCTCGCCGGTCGCCGCCGCCACCGCGGCATTGCGCGCCACCGAGATATTGGCGGGATGGGCGGTGACGTAGTGCACCGGAAACGGAGCGCCGGCCGCGAAGTCCGCCACCGTCTCGGCGGCGGATTCATCGTCGGAATTATCGACCACCACGACATCGATCTCGGCGCGGTCGAGCCCGTCGAGCGCGGCCACCGAGGCCAGCGCCTTGCGCAGCAGCGCCGGGCGGCGATAGGTGCAGAACAGCAGGGTGATGCGCATCGTGGTCAGGCCATCGGCTGCGCGCCGGACGCTTCCCGCGCCGCCAGCCGCTGCCCGATCAGCCGGTCGAGCCAGACGCGGTGCAGCAGGAACATCACCAGCATGGCGATGTTGTTCAGCATCTGGCCGCGCAGGAACAGCGTCGCCTCCATGAGATTGTTGCCCAGATAGAACACGAGGACGAGGAAGCAGAACAGGTGAAGTGCGTGGGCCGCGCCCGAGGTGGTGCGGTCGAGACACAGATACAGCGCCTGATAGACCGACTGCGCCACCGCGGCCAGCGCCAGCACCAGCCCGATGATGCCGACATGCAGCATCACTTCCAGATAGCCGTTATGCGCCTGGTTGAGATAGCCGATCTTCACCTGCGACAGGAAGGTGCCGGGCGGCGCGCGCAGCACCGGATCCACATCGAGCCCGACGTCCCAGAACGCGCCATAGCCCGCCCCCAGCCACGGCCGGTGCGCGATCTCGATCAGCGCGAACTCCCAGATGTCGGTGCGGCCCGAGAGCGTGGGATCGCCGACCGAATGCTTGAGGATTTCGGGAAGCGTCATGCCCACCGCCAGGAAGCCCAACGCGGCGAAGGCGAGGCCGAACAGCCCCAGCATAAACAGGAATCGCCGCTCGCGCGGACCGCGCGCCAGAAAGCGCATCACCAGCGGCACGGTGAGCGTGAGCCCGACGGCGAGCGCGGTGCTGGTGCGGCTGCCGGTCATCAGCAGGAACAGCCCGGTGACCCCCAGCCCGCCGAGGCCGATCACCACATGGAGCGGGCGCTGCGACACCGACATCCAGGTCGCGATGGCGAAGGCGCTGATCACCGCCACCTGGCCCGACATGTTCTTCTGTCCATAGATACCGCGCACGCCGATCTCGGTGATGGCGATCGAGGGAAACAGGATGGTCGCGACGATGTTCAGCGCCATGACAAAGGCGAGGAACAGCGCGAGCATCGTGTGGAGCCGGTAGGTGTTGCGGGTGTTGAGCGCCAGCGCGAAGGCCGCGGCGGTCAGCACGCACATCACGAAGGTGCGGCGGATGGTGAAGCCGGGATACATCGACCACACCACGCTCAGCACGCACCAGCCCACCATCAGCCAGATCAGCCAGCTCTGGCGCAGCAGCATCAGCGCCAGCCGCCAGCGCAGCAGGATAATGGCGAAGGCGAGCCCCCCCATCGCCAGCGACACCAGCCGGTCGGCGATATTGCCCTCGGCGCGGGTCTGCACCTCGATATCGGCGAGCGGGTTGAGCCCGATGAAGGTAACGACGAGGAACATGCCGAGCAGGGCAAAGCCGAGCAGGCGGCACAGGCCTTCGCGGGAGACGCTCACGCGCGGCAGCGGCGCGCCCTGCGCGGCGCCCGGCCCGGCCTCGCCCGCGCGGCCGCTCACAGGGCCACGGCCTCGCTGCGGCGGCGACGGCGGCCATCGGTGAGGAAGGCAAGGAACGTCCCGGCCAGCAGGCCCAGCACGCAGCCGATCGCCACCAGCACGATGGTCCCGCGCGAGGACGGCTTCTCCGGCACGTCCGCGACCTCGATGATCCGGGCATTGGCGACCGGGTAGCTCTGATTGTGCATCTCGCGCTGGTAGCGGGTGAGATTGCTCTCATAGGCCTTGCGCAGCGCGTCGGCCTCGACCTGCATCTGCACGAGCTGGCCGGCGGCGGCATCCGAACGGCGGATCTGCTCCATCAGCGAGGTGCGGGTGGCGCGCAGCCAGGTGACGCGCGAGCCGGTGGCCTCCACCTCGGCATTGGCGGCGGTGACCGCCCGGCCGGCCTCCTGATCGATCAGGCGCCGGACATCGTTGAGCGAGCGCAGCTCCTGCTGCACCAGCTGGTGCTTGGGGCCGAGCCGGCCGAGGAGATGCTGGTAGCGCTGGTCGACCGTCATGTAGCGCTCATGCAGCGCCTCGATGGCGTTGTTGCCGCGGAATTCGGCGAGAAGCGCGGCCGGATCGCTCTGCTGGATCAGCACCAGCCGGTCGCGGCGGGTGCGCGCCTGCGCGGCATCGGCCTCGGCGCGGACGAGCTGGGTGTTGATCTCGGCGAGCTGGTCCTCGGCCCCGATCATGCGCCCGTCGGCGCCGTAGAGATTATTGTCGGCCTTGAACTTCTGGATGTCCTGCTCCTTCGCCTCGATCTTGCCGCGCAGCTCGTCGATCTGCGTCGTGGTCCAGGCGGCGGTGGATTCGGCGACGGCGGCATTGGCCTTGAGCTGCTGGTCGACATAGACCTTGCCGATGGTGTTGACCATCAGCGCGGCGAATTCGGGATCGGACGAGGTGTAGCTGATCTGCACGACCTGGCTGCGGCCGACCCGCTCCACTTCCAGCCGCTTGCCGATCGCCTCCAGCACCGCCGTCTCGTCGAGCGGCTTCGGCAGCGCGCCGAACAGGCTGGACAGCAGCGAGGGCCGGCCGAATTCGGCATGGCCGAGCGGGCCGTTGATCAGTTTGAGCTCCTCGATCACCTGCTTCATCACGGTGTTCGAGCGGATCAGCTCGATCTGCGCATCGACCAGATTGTCGCCGAAGCCGGGTTCCAGCGTGGTCTGGCCGGACACGTCGTCGCCCTTCAGCGTGCCGTAGAGCACCCGCGTCGAGGCGGTGTATTTCTTGGAGGTCGCCATGGCGAGGCCGACCGCGAGCAGCCCACCGATCAGTAGCCCGACGATCATCAGCCCGAGGCTGCGCTTGAGGAAGCCGCGGATCGCGTCGAAATCGATGGTGATGTCGCGCAGCGGGTCCTGCGCGCCCTGCTCAAGGCGATATTCGGAATACGCCTGTGTCGAGGGCGGGGACGCGGACATGAAACAACCTTGAGATCGCGCCGGACGCCGCCGGGCAAACGCCTTCCGGCGAGGCAGATAGACTGCCCGGCCATGTTGCAACCATTGTTGCATTTTAGTCGTGGAATTCGGGCAATTTTTCGCAAGGATGATGAATGAATTGCTTCAGTCATCGGCCTCGGCAGCGCATGCTGGCGCCATGGCCGGCGCGCCCGCCCGTGCCGTGCTTCATAGCCTCCCGCCGCCCCTCCCCGCAC
>NZ_JAZDRM010000067.1:0-7994 GCF_047501495.1 Ancylobacter sp. G4_0304
CCGCCGCATCGCCCCGCTGCGCACCCCCACCGATCTCGGCGAAGACGCCACCCGCGACATCGCTGCCGCACTCACCGGCCTGCTGGCCGACATGTTCGCGCTGTACCTGAAGACCAAGAATTTCCACTGGCATCTCTCCGGCCCGCATTTCCGCGACTACCACCTGATGCTCGACGAACAGGGCGACCAGATCTTCGCCACCACCGACGCCATCGCCGAGCGGGCCCGCAAGCTGGGCGGCACCACGCTGCGTTCGATCGGGCATATCGGCCGGCTGCAGCGCATCGCCGACAATGACGCCGATTATGTCACCGCCGCCGATATGCTCGCCGAACTCGCCGAAGACAATCGCGCGCTCACCGGCTTCCTGCGTGCCGCCCATGGCGTGTGCGAGGAATATGGCGACGTCGCTTCCACCAGCCTGATCGAGGTGTGGATCGACGAGGCCGAACGCCGGACCTGGTTCCTCTACGAATCCACCCGCTCCAACCATTGAGCGGCCCGCGCCGCTTCAGGAGACACCCTCATGTCCGACACGCCCCGCCCGCCGGCGTCCGGCCCGCTCGAAGCCGGACGCACCGCGCCCGACTTCGTCCTGCCGGCGACGCCGGACCAGCGGCTCTCGCTGTCCGAACTGCGCGGCAGCCCGGTGATCCTCGCCTTCTATCCGGCGGACTGGAGCCCGGTCTGCGGCGACCAGATGGCGCTCTACAACGAGGTGCTGCCGGAGTTTCACCGCTACGGCGCCCAGCTCGTCGGCATCTCCACTGACGGCGTGTGGTGCCATGCCGCCTTCGCTGGAGAGCGCCACCTGCATTTCCCGCTGCTCGCCGATTTCGAACCCAAGGGCGCCGTCGCCCGCACTTACGGCGTCTACCGCGAGCCGGAGGGCACCTCCGAGCGTGCTTTGTTCGTGATCGACGGCGACGGCGTCATCCGCTGGAGCTACGTCTCCCCGCTCGGCATCAATCCTGGCGCCGACGGCATACTCGAAGCGCTGGATGCTCTGGTCGGCGCGCCACCTCAGGGGGCCACGCCATGAAGATGCTCACACCTCCGGTCGGCCCGGATGACCATGCGCAGGGACCGGTAGATGCGCCGGTCACAATGGTCGAATATGGCGATTATGAATGCCCTTATTGCGGGGCGATGCACCCGGTCATTCAGGCGGTGCAGCAGGCGATGGGCGACCGGCTGCGCTTCGTGTTCCGCAATTTCCCACTCACCGGTGCCCATCCCCATGCCGGCCGCGCGGCGGAGTTCGCGGAAGCCGGCGCCGCCATTGGCCGGTTCTGGGAAGCCCATGACCTGCTCTACACGCATCAGGACGCGCTCGACGATGCCAGCCTTGCCGCCTATGCGCAGGCGCTGGGTATCGCGCCCGCCGATCTGGAGGCCGCGTTCGAGGGCCGGTTCGACGCACGTATCCGCGCCGACTTCAGCGGCGGGCTGCGCAGTGGCGTGAACGGCACCCCTTCGCTGTTCATCAATGGCCTGCGCTATGACGGCGACCACGAGCCGGAGGCCCTCTTGGAAGCACTTGAGCGGGCAGCCGCCGGTTAGATTGCGTCGCGCGACCTGTCGTGCACGATAAGGCGCGACGGGTGGCGGCGTTTCTGCCTCTCTATTCGCGCCCAACCCGGGCGAACCAAAGCCGGAAGTGCCGTTCATGCGCAGACAAGCCGCCCCGGGCCAGACGGCCCTCTTCTATCGCTACGTCGCCGCGACGGCACTCGCGGCGGCGGTGTTCGCCGTTGATAGCTTCACCCATCTGGGCAGCGCGGTGGCGGTGCTTTATGTGCTCGTGCTGATCATCATCGCCGACGCCGCCTCGCGGCGCGCCATCCTGGCCAGCACCGCCGGCTGCATCGGGCTCACGCTGTTCGCCTTCATCTATGGCCACGGCATCAACCTGATGATCGAGCCGGGCCTGAGGCTGCTGTTCAGCCTCTCCGCGATCATCGCCACCGCCGTCATCGTGCTCCAGCGCCATGCCGACCGGCTGACCGTGGAATCCCAGGCGGAGCTGCTCGACGTCACCAGCGACGCCATCTACCTCTCCAATGAGTTCGGCCGGATCATCTACTGGAACAAGGGCGCGGAGGCGCTGTATGGCTGGTCGTTCGACGAAGCCTGGGGCGCCAACCCCCATGCCTTGCTCGGCACCCGCTTTCCCGAGCCGCGCGAGGCGATCGAAGCGGCGCTGGCCACGACCGGGGAGTGGCAGGGCGAGGTAACCCAGCGCACGCGCGCGGGCGAGACACTGCACCTGTTCACCCGCTGGCGGCGCCGCGCGGAAGGCACCGAAGGCGGCGGCACCACGCTGGAAACCAACACCGACATCACCGCCCGCAAGCATGCCGACGAAGCGCTGAAGGACAGCGAGCGCCGTTACCGCGTCATCTTCGAAACACTGGCCGTAGCGATCTGGGAGCACGATCTGCGCCCGGTGAAAGCCGCGCTCGACGCGCTGCGGGCGGAAGGGGTCGACGATCTCGCGCTCTATCTGGCGCAGAACCCGGATTTCGTAACGCGGATGCGGGCCCTCATCCGCATCACCGATGTGAACGGCACCGCCCTGAAGCTGATGGGCGTGGCCGTCAAGGAGGACTTCTTCACCCGGCTCGACGACATGCTGCCGGGAGATGATCCAACCTTTCCCACCTTCCTGCTGGCGCTGGACCGCAATGTCGAGAGCTACGCCGCCGAGACCACGATCCGCACCCGGCAAGGCGCTCTGCTGCGGGTCATCGTCGCCTTCAACTTCCCGCCCGGAGCGTCGCTCGACCGGGTGCAGGCCAGCGTGATCGACATCACCGAGCGGGTGAAGACGCAGGACGCGCTTGAGCACACGCGCAGCCAGCTAGACCACGCGCTGCGCGCCGCCATGCTCGGTGAGGTCTCGGCCTCCATCGCCCATGAGATCAACCAGCCGCTCGCCGCCATTGCCGCCCATGCCGCCGCCGGCCAGCGCTGGCTGAACCGGCCGGAGCCCGATCTCGACGAAGTGCGCGCCTCGCTGGCGCAGGCCGGCGCAGCGGCGACGCGGGCGTCCGAGGTGGTGCGCCGTGTGCGCCGGCTGATGACGCAGGTCGAGCCGGAAAAGACCGTGCTGCCGGTCGATGCGGTGGTGGAGGAGGCGCTGCATCTGCTGCGCAACGAGATGGCGACGCAGGGCGTCGTGCTCGCCTCTGCGCTGGATGCCGGGGATAGCCGTGTCGATGTCGACCGCATCCTGCTGCAGCAGGTCCTTATCAACCTGATGGCCAACGCCATGCAGGCCATGCAGACGACGCGTCCGGGCGCGCGCCGGCTCGGCGTGCGCACACGGGCCATCACGGAGGGCGTGGTCATCGAGGTGTGCGACACCGGGCCCGGCTTTTCCGAGCAGGTGGCGCAGAAGGCGTTCGAGCCGTTCTTCACCACCAAGCCTCAGGGCATGGGGCTCGGCCTCGCGATGTGCCGGACCATCGTCACCGCCCATGGCGGCGAGATCGCCATCGCCGCGCCGGAATCGGGCACGGGCGCCAAGGTTCGCCTCAGCCTGCCGGCCGCCGGGGGCTGACGACCGCTTCCCCGCACTGATTGCGTGGGTGGCAATTCGTTCCGACAAACCTCGCCGCGCGTGCGGGGCATTATGGTGTCATGGCGCGGGAGCGCCTTTCCGAGGAGGCGCCGCCGCCATGCTGGACAACACGACCGAGACCAGACACGCCGCTGCACCGCCGGCCGCGCCCGTCGACGCCACACCCGCCCCGCCGGCGCCCTCGCTTGGCGCCAGCCTGCGCCGGATGCTGGTGCCGCTCGCCTCCATCGCCGCGCTCGGCGCGTTTCTCGTCTACAGCAACGCCCACTGGGCGAATTGGATGAGCGACCGCCCGGTGCAGTCCACCGACGACGCCTATGTCGAGGCCGACGTCTCGACGCTGAGCGCGCGTGTGTCCGGCAATGTGCTGAACGTGCTGGTCGACGATTATCAGTCGGTGAAGGCCGGCCAGCCGCTGGTGGAGATCGACCCCGCCGGCTACCAGGCCGCGGTGGATGGTGCCCAGGCGGCGGTTGACGGCGCCCGCGCCGCGCTCGCCAATCTGGGCAATCAGGAAGAGTTGCAGCGGGCTCTCGTCGCGCAGGCGGAGGCCGCTCTGACGTCCGCACAGGCGGTCGAAACCGAGATGAACGAGGAGTTCGGGCGCCAGAAGGCGCTGGTGGACGGCGGCATCGCCGGCACCGCGCAGCGGCTTCAGCAGGCCACCGCCAATCTCGCCAAGGCCACCGCCGATGTCGCGGCCGCCCGCGCCGCGATCGAGGCGCAGCGGCGCCAGCTCGACGTGCTGACCGGACAGGAAGGCACGCTGCGCGCGAGCCTCGACGGCGCCGTCGCCAGCTTGAAGACCGCGACGCTGCAACTGGGCTACACCAGCGTGGTCGCGCCCTTTGACGGCATCGTCAGCACCCGGCTGGTGCAGGCGGCGGATTATGTGAATGTCGGCACCAGCCTAATCGCGGTGGTGCCGATCCCCGCCGTCTACATCATCGCCAATTTCAAGGAGACCCAGCTCACCCATGTCGCGCCGGGCCAGCCGGTCGACATCACGGTCGACACCTTTCCCGGCCAGACCCTGCGCGGCAAGGTGGAGCGCATCTCCCCGGCGAGCGGGGCGGTGTTCGCGCTGCTGCCGCCGGACAACGCAACCGGTAACTTCACCAAGGTGGTGCAGCGCATTCCCGTGCGGATCGCTCTCGAACCTGGACAGGCGCTGACGGACAAGCTGCGGGCCGGCATGTCGGTGGTCGCGCGGATCCATGTCGACCGGGCGGAATGAGCCATGGCCACCGCACCGCTGCCTGCGACGCCGGCCGGGGCAGCCTCGGCCCGCTCCGCACCGGCCCAATCCGCCCCCTGCCCTCGCCCGGCCTATGCGGCAGCGGCGGTGCTGCTAGGCTCCTTTCTCGTCGGCTTCGACACCCGCCTGTTCTCCATCGGCCTGCCGGACCTGCGCGGCGCTTTCGGGCTCAGCTTCGACGAGGGCGCCTGGCTCTCTACCATCGCCACCGCACCGCAGATTTTCATCGCCCCCGCCGTGGCGTGGCTGGCCGCGACCTTCGGCGTCGGGCGCGTGCTGTTCTGGCCGAGCCTCGTCTATGCGCTGATCTCGCTGGCCATTCCCTTCGTGCATAGCTGGGAGCTGATCGCCCTGCTGCACGGGCTGCGCGGCCTGCTGCTCGGCGTGTTCATCCCCGCCACCATCATGATCATCTTCCGCAACCTGCCGATCCGCTGGTGGGTGCCGGCGCTCGCGATCTATGCGTTCCGCCTCGCCTTCTCGCAGAGCGCGGGCGTCGCCATCGTTGGCTTCTACGAGCAGTATATGAGCTGGCAGTGGGTGTACTGGCAGGACGTGCTGCTGGCGCCGATCATCGGCATCCTCGTGCGCCTCGGTACCCCGCATGAGAAGGTCGACACCGCCCTGCTGGAGCGGGCGGATTGGGGCGGCATGGCGCTGCTCGGTTCGGGCTGGGCGCTGATCTATGTCGCGGTCGACCAGGGCAACCGGCTGGACTGGCTGCAATCGGGGCTCATCCTCACCCTTCTGGCCGCGGGTACGCTCCTCGTCGCCGGCTTTTCGCTCAACGAACTCCTGGTGCGCACGCCTTGGGCGAGTCACAAGGTGATCGCCTCGCGCAACGTGATCGGCGCCTTCATCCTCATCCTGTGCTTCAACGTCGCCAGCCTGTCGAACAGCATGCTGATCCCGGGATTTCTGTCCACGGTGACGGGGCTGCGGCCGGAAGAAAGCGGATGGCCGATCTTCCTGGGCACCGGCCTGCCGCTGCTCGCGGTGATGCCGCTGGCGGTGCTGATGATCCGCCTGTTCGACGCGCGGCTCACCATGCTCATCGGCTTCCTCGCCTTCGCGGTCGCCGCGCGCATGGGCACCGGCATCAACCATGAATGGTCGGGCTGGAGCTTCCTGCCGATGCTGCTGATCCAGTCGATCGGTCAGGGCTTCACCTTCCTCGCCGCCGTCGTCTACATCCTGTCCAATTCCAGCCCGAAGGACGCGACCGCCATCGCCGCCTATGTGCAGGTGCTGCGGCTCGGCGGGGCCGAGATTTCCATCAGCCTGATGGCGACGCTGCTGCGCATGCGCGAGCAACTGCATTCCTATCTGCTCGGCCTGCACATCCCGGCCTCGGCCGCGGAGACCGCTCACGCCATCGCCGGCTTCGCCGCGCCCTTTGCCGGTGCGGGCGGCTCGGCGCATCTGGCGCAGGCGCGCGGCGTGGCGGCTCTGGCGGCGACGGTGAGCCGCGAGGCCAATGTGCTGGCCTATATCGATGCGTTCCAGATCAGCTACTGGGGGGCACTGGCTGGCCTCCTGATGGTGGCGCTGCTCGGCGCCGCCCCGCGCGGCCCGCTCTCGCCGCGCTACTGAGCGCCGCGGGGGCGGTCGCGGACATACCAAGGTATGTAGCGATCACACTCATCATATAGCTGCCGAAACCCACGTAGAATGGGAGGCGGGCCACGCCCGGCATAATCTTTCATCATCGCCGATCAACGGATGAAACGGGGAACGAACAGAGAGATTTCCGGGACGCCGCCGCACTTCTGGCACCGCCACGACCTCTCGTCTCCCCGCCCATTCCGCGATCAGGATCCGCTCCGAGGATGATGGGGTATCGGCCATGTCGCTTCACGTCACGCCGCCTTCCGCTGGTTTCGCCTCTCGCGCCGCCGCACTGCCGCCGGACGGCGCCCGCGACGCGCTCTCGCTGCGCCTTGACCATATGGGCGTGGTGCTTGCCATCGGCCCCGCCGGTGCCGCACGCCGGCCAAAGGCCGCCGACGGCGCGCCGGTCATTCACCTGGCGGTCGGCGCCTCCGGCCTCGACCACGCCCCGCTGCTCGCCGACGCCGCCCCCATCCCTCGCACTGCCGATCCGGTGATCGACCGGCTCTCGCGTGCCCTCGATGCCGCCGAGAACAGCGATCGTGAATTCGGCGGGCTCTATGCCGACGCGCTGCGCCTCGCCATTGTCACCCGCGTGCTGAGCGGGCATCTGGACGGGCAGGACGCGCAGGTCCTCGAAACCGAGGAGCCGGAAGCCGCGCCCGCGCAGCGCCGTCCCAAGTCCGGCCTGCCGAAGTGGCGCCTCAAGCGCGTGGTCGCCTATATCGACGAGAACCTCTCCGAGAGCGTCAGCCTCGCGGGCATGGCTGCGGCCGCCGGGCTCAGCCGCATGCATTTCGCCGCGCAGTTCCGTGTCGCGACAGGGCAGAGGCCGCACGAGTTCCTGCTGCGCCGCCGCGTTGAACGCGCCCAGGCGATGATGCTGGAAACCCGCGACTCTCTGGTCGAGATCGCGCTGGCAGTGGGCTTCCAGACGCAGGCGCATTTCACCACCGTGTTCCGCCGCTTCGTCGGCGACACCCCCTATCAGTGGCGCAGCGCCAATCGCGGGCATCACTGACCCACTCGCGCCGACCGGAGGGAGTTCGGGTCATGACCGGCATGTTTCTGGACGTGCATGCGTCGCCGATCTTCGTCGGCCTCGCCGCCTTCTGCATCCTCGCCTACATCTTCGCCGATGGCCTCGACCTCGGCGTCGGCATCCTGTTCGCCGCAGCACCGCGCAGGGGCGAGCGGGAGGCGATGATCGCCAGCATCGCGCCGGTGCTGGACGGCAACGAGATCTGGCTGGCGGCTGGCGGCGCTCTGCTGTTCGCCACCTTCCCCGCCGGCTACTATATGCTGCTGCCGGCCTTCGCGGCGCCCATCGCGCTGATGCTCGCCGCGCTGGTACTGCGCGGGGCCGCTTTGGGCCTGCGCCCCCGCTCAAGGTCGAAATCGCCGGCATGGGACCTAGGCAGCGGACTCATAACGCATTGATCCAGATGCGGACGGCAGCGAGCTTGAGGGCTGCGAGGAAGTTGTCTGGGCGCCGGTCGTAGCGGCTGGCGAGGCCGCGCATCTGCTTGATCCTGTTGA
>NZ_JAZDRM010000068.1:0-6387 GCF_047501495.1 Ancylobacter sp. G4_0304
CGGCAAAGCCACCCAAACCCACCAGGGAGAAGCCACGAAACTTGACCGCCACCTGACCGCCGACCACCATCAGCCCGGGTCAATTCTCAGTGGAAATCCAGGGTCAGTTCTTCGCGGAAATCAACAGGATCAGCACCAACGGCGCCGGTTGGCGGGAATCCGACATCAACCGGTGGGTTGCGGATCCGCCGCGGTGGCGGACAACTAATGACTGACAAAATGGATGGGGAGAATCTCGTTCAGAGATCATCATCCAATGCGTCATCGTGGACCTCGGCGGCGCGCTGTTTTGCGTCGGCGATTAGGTCTTTAGCGGATTCGCCGCGCACCCAAGCGTCGAGCATATCTGCCCAGCACTGAAGCATGATCTTCCGCTCGGCGAGGTAGCGGTTCACGTTGTAGACGGCCGCGATCCGATTACGAGGCGCATGGGCCAAGCTCATCTCAATCCAGCGATCATCGAACTTGGCGCGATTCAGGCCCGTTGAGAATGTGCGGCGCAGGTCGTGAACACCAAAGGTCTGAAAGTCCGGGTCCTGCTCCCGGATGCGCTCCACGACGGTGTCGATCACACGGTTGAGTGTGGCGTTGCTGATGGGTGTGTCACCGTCGTAGCGGCCCGGATGCAGGTATCGGCTGGCGCCGAACATGGTACGGAACGCCGTCAGAATATCGAGCGCCTGATCGCTGAGCGGGATGACATGCGCCTTCCCGGCCTTCATGCGCTCGGCCGGGATCGTCCAGCGCGCGGTGGCGAAGTCGATTTCTCTCCATGTAGCGTCGATAAACTCCGACTTGCGAACGCCGGTCAGCAGGACGAACTTCAGTGCTGAGCGCAGCGTGGGCGCCGCTGCCACATGATCCAGAGCCGTCAGGACCGCGCGGACCTCTGACGGCGACAGCGCGCGCTCGCGCGGCTCGAAGGTGGCGATGGCGCTGGTGCGGATCGACTCGGCCGGGTTGCTCACATCCAGCCCACAACCTTGGGCGTGGCGGAACACCAACAACACGACCTCGCGGACATGGACGGCAACCGCTGGGCCGCGCTTGTCTTTGACCTCGTCGCACAGGCGCTTGAGGCGCTGCGGCGTCACTTCCCCGAGCTTGAGCTTCGACAACTCTCCCGCGATGGCGCGATCATAGACGGACCGGCGCATTGCCAGAGTGCTGTCGGCCAGTCTTTCAGCCCCCGACTTGGGATCGGCTTTGTGCTTGAAATAGGCCTCTGCCCACCCGCCGAACGTGAACGCTTCCGCTGACGCTGTCCGCTTTTCGACCTTGGCCTTCGACGGCGACTCGCCCCGCTCGACTTGACGCCGAGCGCGCGCCAGAAGTGCCCTCGCCTCCGCAAGCGACACCTCCATTCCGTATTCCAGCGCCTCGGGCGCCCGTGTCAGGCTGCGCGCCACAGCGGCGCTGTAGCGGCCGATGGTCAAAACCTCCTGCCGCCCATTCACCCTGTACTGATACCGGAACGAAATGACCCCGGTCGGTGTGACGGCCGCGTGCATTCCGTCGCGGTCCGTCACCTTGTACAGCTTGGCCTTCGGCTTCAGATTTTTCAGTTCTTTATCAGTGAGATCGCCCATAACTCCGCATCCGGTCCGGGGGCGAACGGATACCAACAAGGGGGGTGTTGGTAGCGAAAGCCCGCTTCTCGACCATCCTGCGCCATACCAACATCGCTACCAACAAAGTGGCTCGGCTGGGGTGACATTCAGCGATACGGGGTAGGAAGAATTATCCTTATCAATCAGAGGGATCGTGCGATATGTGGCACGGAGCGGGACGGTCTGAAACGACCTTAATTCACTCCCACTCATTGATCGAAAGTCCACACAAGCTATTGAAATCAATAAGATTTTTAGGCTTAAGAAGAGCCAGATCCGCCTTCGAGATCGTCAAAATGCTACTGTATTGATTTCAAAAGGAAAATTGGCTCGAAAAATATTTTGAGCCTTCGCGGACTATCGAGATCAATCGACCCGTTTCGCGGCAGGTCCTGGACGGCAACCATCCAATTATCCCCTCCAGACGATACCGTCAGAACTGACAAAATCAAAGCCTCCGTACACACGGGACAGGCGGCTGGAATCGACATTCATCAGCCTTCGACGCTCGTCTATCGGCAACGAGGCACTATGTGTTCGGTGCTGGAATTGGCAAGCGCCCTGCCCCTCCCGATGGAGGAGGATGGTTAGGTCTTCCGGCCGCCTGATATAAAGCCACGGCTTTCGGCCATCAGAGTTCGAGGGTTTGTATCAAGGCGAAGACGCACGAGGGTTTGCCATAGGCTGACTTTGCCAACCTAACGGATGCGGATCCGCATAACTTTAAACCGCCCCTCGCTGGGAGATTGGCCGAGGTCATGTCTCATTCCCGTTTTTCGCAACAATCCGCGCGCATGACGGGCTGACCAACTCCCAAACGCCTTCGATGATCGATTCCAGCGAAACACCGTCGAGTTCGAGCGACGCAGCGTAAGCGCGCCATTGCCGCTGCTTGCCTTCGTCGCCGAACATCTCGACCGAGAGGCCGGGTGGGCGTCCTCTCGGGATCGGCGTCCGCCGGCGCTCGAACGTCGCGCTAATGGCCGCGTCCAGATCGTCAGCGGCGATGTTGATCGCGCGCGGGATCGCCCACAGGTCGTAATAGTCCTTCATGCGTCCGTTGAGGACGCCGAGCGCCACCATGGCCTGGAACTTCTCCGCGATCACCGTGGCGGGCGGATAAGAACGAACCTGCGGAGCGGGAAAATCCAACAGGGTCGGATAGTTGAGGCGCTGCGTCGCATCGGCCATGGCGTCTCCAAAGCCGATATCGATGGTGACAGGAATACGCGTTCTTTCGAGATAAGCGGCGGTCTTGAGCCGAATGCCGCCGTACTCCATTTCTTCTCGAATGACCGTTGCAGCGAGCGCATCGATGTCGAAGACGAGTCCATCGTCGCTCTCGACCGCCATGATCTGCCCGAAATCGGCAATCAGGCGGTTCGGATTGGCGTCCCCGTGTCCGAGAAAGTCCGCATCCCGCGTCACCCGATTATCGTCGGTCACCCAGACCGTGACCAGCATGCCGCCTTTCAGGACGAAACGGTCACGATGCGCCGAGATCGACAGACGGTAGAGCAGCCGTTCCAGCGCAAACCGCACCAGCAGGATATCGAATGCGCGGCCTTCTTTGCGGGCGATATTGAGCAGCCGGTCCTTGACCGACTTCGCCATATTCGTCGGTGCTTTACCCATTGGAAGTGAGCGCCTCGAGATAGGGTTGCATCACCTTCCATGCGCCGCCGGCCTTCGCGGCCTGGGCGATTGCGCTCGGAGTTACCTTTCGTTGCTGGATGGCGGCGCGCAGGCCTTCGACGGCGACCGATCGGTCGACCAGTCTCGGGTGTCGGAATAGATCGGCGAGGGTCTTCGGGATGGAATATACCGGGACGTCTAGGCCAGCGATTGCATGATGTTCGATGCCGTGTCGTAGATAGGGGTCCGTAAAGCGGACCATGCGCAGTGGGGGATAGGACTGGACGGGCGCCCAATCGCTCGTCCCGATTGCCATCCAGATGCGCCGTGGCATTTGATCGGTCAGTCCATGAAAGGCGAGCGCCGACACCAGAGCGACCACACCTTTGGGGACGCGCATGGCGGCTTCGGCGAGGATCTGGTTCTCTTCGACCTCCGCGCCACGCTTTTGATAAACTCCGCGCGAGATGCGCTCGATGTCACCTTGCTCGACAGCGCGTGAGATCGTCTGTGCGCTAATGCCGGCCTCGCGCAGTTCATGCGCATGCATCATGCTGTGCGCATCGAGCAGGCTTCTGAGCTTCGCCTTTTGCGTTTCTTGCACCGAGGGCATGTGACAAATCCTCTAACCAGACTCAATTTTATCAGAGGTTTTGTCACAAATCATCCTATCTCCCCTGCCCGCCACCGCGGCGGATCCGCGACCCATCGGTTGATGTCAGATTCCCGCCAGCCGGCGCCGTTGGTGCTGATCCTGAGCTGGGCGGGAAAAGTCCCCTCCGCGATCTTGCGGTAGATGGTGGAGCGGGACAAGCCGGTGCGGGCAAGGACGGTCTTCAGGCGGATGATACGCTCTGATGAGTGCATGGCGGTGCTGCCTCCTGCTGGATGCGCCTGATGGCGCCTGCGCAAGACAAGGCATCGGGCTGCCGACCGGCAAGAGGATGAACGGCGCCGGTGTTTTCTGGCGGACCGGCGGCGGCACATCGGACGGCTCTAGAGACCGAGGCCACGGCTGCGGTCGAAGTCGATGCCGTGGCTGCGGGCAAGCTCTCGGCCAAGGCTGCGGCCGGTGTTGAGGCTGATGCCCAGTTCCTTCTTGCGAGCGGCGAGCAGGGATTCAAGCTGCGGGTCGCGCTCCAGGCTCCGCGCCATGTCGCCCATCTGGACGCGGGTTACCTTGTAGCCGGAGTAGTCGCCGTCGCGGTACTGGCGCTCGCGATCCCGGTCGAGCTTCTGCCAGCGCTCGACGAAGCGATCGGCCCGGCGCTCCGGGTCGGTGCGGATTTCTGTTTCAAGCTGGAGGGCCCGGATGGTGCGATTGAGCTTGCCGCCGGCCGCCTCGTGCACAAGCTCCGGGTTCTTCTCATAGGCGGCCTCCGCATCGCGCCAGCCATGGGGACGCACCTCGTCGAAAGCCTTGCGGGCGTCGCTGAGCTCCCGAAGTTGCTCGGGCGTACCCTGACCGGTGGCATCGGCCGTGGTGAGGATTGCTTCCCACGCCCGGGCATGCCGGATGAGTGCGCGGGTTCGCGCCCGCCGCAGCACCGCCTCCAGATCCTCGGGAGGCTCCTGGGCGATCAGCCGGGCTTTGTTGCCGGGCTCTTCGCGCAGGGCTGGCGCTTCCCCTGCCAGGTCGACGGATGGCTTTAGGGTGTCGACGAGGTCGCGCAGTTTCTCCGGAACCTTGCGCACCATCTCCACGACGCGCTGGCGGAAGGTGATGCCGCGCCGCTCGGCATAGTCCTGCGCCGGATCGGACCGCGCATAATCCGACGCCATGTCCTTGGCCCGGTCGCGCGACAGGGTGCGCACCAGCCGGGCTCCATCCGCGAAGTCGTCGCGGCCATAGTGCAGCTCCATGCCGTCACGGTGGCGCGAGAGGGCGACATAGCTGGAATGGGCATCCATGCCGGGCGTGGCCAGCACATGGGTGCGATCGACTGTCATCCCCTGCGCCTTGTGGATGGTCGCGGCATAGCCATGGTCGATACGGTCATAGCCCTTCAGGTCGAAGGCGACGGATCGGCCGTCATCGGTACGCACCGACATGGACTGCGCGCTGACCTGCTCGATAGTGCCGAGCGTGCCGTTCTTCACCCCAAGCCCGCGCTCATTCTTCAGGAACATGACACGGTCTCCGCTGGCGAAGGAACGCTCCCCGCGCTCCACGGTTACTCGCACGTCGTCACCGAGATCGCCGGCCTCCCACAACCGTTCGCGGGCGGCCTGATTGAGAGCGCGCACCTCGTCATTGGTGTGGGTGAGGATGATGCGGCTTTGGTCAGGCGCGGCGTGTCGGTCACGGTCCCAGCGGTCGATCAGTTCGCCGCGCGCCTGCTCCCGCGTTTGCGCGGCATGGACCATGCGGTTCTTGTCATAGCCTTCAATCGCATCGCCGATCCGGCCGGTCGCCAGATCGCGCGTGGCATCGCGCTGCCAGTCCGCGCGCTGGCGGCGTACCTCGCTGATCTCCGCCCCGCCGTGACGCTCAACGAGCGAGCGGAAGGCCGCACCCGCCTCGATGGATTGCAGCTGCTGCGGATCGCCGACCAGCACCACCTTGGCGCCGGCATCCGCGGCATGGGAGAGCACGCGCTCCAACTGGCGCATGCCGACCATGCCGGCCTCGTCGATCACCAGAACATCGCGTGAGGTGAGCAGATCCCGGCCCTGTCCCCAGCCATGTTCCAGGCTGGCGAGAGTGCGGGACGTGATCCCCGATCCGCTCTCCAGATTCTCCGCCGCGATGCCGGACAATGCGACGCCGCGAACCTCCAGGCCGACCGCTTCCCAGGCCTCGCGGGCGACGCCGAGCATGGCGCTCTTCCCCGTCCCGGCATAACCGACGACGATGCCGAGATCGCGGGTGCCGGTGATGTGCACCAGCGCGTCAGACTGCTCACTGGACAGAACAAGCCCGCGCTGCTCGGCGCGCGCCAGAGCCACGTTCCTGTTGGTATCCTTCACCGCGTGGTGCTCGCGCTCCGCCATGAGTTCTGCAGCCCTATGCAGGCGCTGCTCGGCCTCGATCATCTGCCGCGTGGTGAAGCGATCTTCGCCCCGCCCATCCTTGCCGAGCTCGACGAGATCGGGCGCACGGCCCATCGCACCCATCACCTCGTTGAACTGCTCGATCCCG
>NZ_JAZDRM010000069.1:0-5702 GCF_047501495.1 Ancylobacter sp. G4_0304
ACACAAACGAAAACCCCCGCCGGCTTTTTGAGCCTTGCGGGGGTTTTTGTAGGTATCGTTTAGAAGCGGATGCTGTGTTTGGCAGGCCTGGCAGCGACCTACTCTCCCAGGTCTTAAGACATAGTACCATCGGCGCAGAGGAGTTTAACGGCCGAGTTCGGGATGGGATCGGGTTCAGGCTCCTCGCAATAGCCACCAGGCCGGCGAAGCACAGCATTTTGCGAAGCAAGGATCCTTTTGGATCTGATTTCTGGTCTCGTTGCTTTGATCCTGATGATGACCATCGAGGATGAGAACGATCAAGCCAATCGAACGATTAGTACCGGTAAGCTAAATATGTCGCCACACTTACACACCCGGCCTATCAACGTGGTCGTCTTCCACGGTTCTCAAGGGAATACTCGTTTTGAGGTGGGTTTCCCGCTTAGATGCTTTCAGCGGTTATCCCGACCGTACATAGCTACGCTGCACTGCGGCTGGCGCCACAACAGCTCCACCAGAGGTACGTTCATCCCGGTCCTCTCGTACTAGGGACAAATCCTCTCAATATTCCTACACCCACGGCAGATAGGGACCGAACTGTCTCACGACGTTCTGAACCCAGCTCACGTACCACTTTAATCGGCGAACAGCCGAACCCTTGGGACCTGCTCCAGCCCCAGGATGTGATGAGCCGACATCGAGGTGCCAAACGATGCCGTCGATATGGACTCTTGGGCATCATCAGCCTGTTATCCCCGGCGTACCTTTTATTCGTTGAGCGATGGCCCGTCCACGTGGGACCACCGGATCACTATGGCCGACTTTCGTCTCTGCTCGACTTGTCAGTCTCGCAGTCAGGCGGGCTTATGCCATTGCACTCGACGACCGATTTCCGACCGGTCTGAGCCCACCATCGCGCGCCTCCGTTACTCTTTGGGAGGCGACCGCCCCAGTCAAACTGCCCGCCATGCAATGTCTCGGACCCGGATAACGGGTCGCGGTTAGACATCCATATCTATAAGGGTGGTATTTCAAGGATGACTCCACGAGAGCTGGCGCCCTCGCTTCAAAGTCTACCACCTATCCTACACATACCGACACGAATGCCAGTGCAAAGCTGCAGTAAAGGTGCACGGGGTCTTTCCGTCTGACCGCAGGAACCCCGCATCTTCACGGGGAATTCAATTTCACTGAGTCTATGCTGGAGACAGCGGGGAAGTCATTACGCCATTCGTGCAGGTCGGAACTTACCCGACAAGGAATTTCGCTACCTTAGGACCGTTATAGTTACGGCCGCCGTTTACCGGGGCTTCGATTCAAAGCTTGCACCTCTCCTCTTAACCTTCCGGCACCGGGCAGGCGTCAGACCCTATACGTCATCTTGCGATTTCGCAGAGCCCTGTGTTTTTGCTAAACAGTTGCCACCCCCTGGTCTGTGCCCCTTGCGCCTGGTTGCCCAAACGCAAGGCCTCCTTATCCCGAAGTTACGGAGGTAAATTGCCGAGTTCCTTCAGCATAGTTCTCTCAAGCGCCTTGGTATACTCTACCAGTCCACCTGTGTCGGTTTCGGGTACGGGCTATAATGTGGGAGCTATTTCCTGGAACCCCTTCGAAGCCAGAACAGAACCAATTCGTCTGACAACACACGGGATTCGTCACTACCCACAGGCTCAGGAATATTCACCTGATTCCCATCGACTACGCCTTTCGGCCTCGCCTTAGGGGCCGGCTAACCCTGCGCAGATTAGCTTTACGCAGGAACCCTTGGACTTTCGGCGACAGTGTCTCTCACACTGTTTGTCGTTACTCATGTCAGCATTCGCACTTCCGATACCTCCAGAGGCCCTCACGGGTCCTCCTTCGCAGGCTTACGGAACGCTCCGCTACCGCTCATCCGAAGATGAACCCTAAGCTTCGGCGCGTGGTTTGAGCCCCGTTACATTTTCGGCGCAAGAATCCTAGACCAGTGAGCTGTTACGCTTTCTTTAAAGGATGGCTGCTTCTAAGCCAACCTCCTGGTTGTTTTCGGACTCTCACATCCTTTCACACTTAACCACGACTTGGGGGCCTTAGCTGTAGGTCAGGGTTGTTTCCCTCTCGACGACGGACGTTAGCACCCGCCGTCTGTCTCCCGCGCAGTACTTCCAGGTATTCGGAGTTTGGTTAGGTTTGGTAAGATGGTAAATCCCCCTAGCCCATCCAGTGCTCTACCCCCTGGAGTATTCACGCGAGGCACTACCTAAATAGTTTTCGCGGAGAACCAGCTATTTCCGAGTTTGGTTGGCCTTTCACCCCTAGCCACAAGTCATCCGAGACTTTTTCAACAGGCACCGGTTCGGTCCTCCAGTGCGTGTTACCGCACCTTCAACCTGCTCATGGCTAGATCACCCGGCTTCGGGTCTAATCCGACGAACTGAACGCCCTGTTCAGACTCGCTTTCGCTGCGCCTACACCTACCGGCTTAAGCTTGCTCGCCAGACTAAGTCGCTGACCCATTATACAAAAGGTACGCAGTCACCCAGGACGAACCTTGGGCTCCTACTGTTTGTAGGCATCCGGTTTCAGGAACTCTTTCACTCCCCTTGTCGGGGTGCTTTTCACCTTTCCCTCACGGTACTTGTTCGCTATCGGTCGCTGAGGAGTACTTAGGCTTGGAAGGTGGTCCTCCCATGTTCAGACAGGGTTTCACGTGCCCCGCCTTACTCAAGGATGAATGATTGCATTACGCGTACGGGACTATCACCCACTAAGGTTCGGCTTTCCTGACCGATTCCGCTTGTCGCACATTCACCACTGGCCTGATCCGCGTTCGCTCGCCACTACTAACGGAGTCTCTGTTGATGTCCTTTCCTCCGGGTACTTAGATGTTTCAGTTCCCCGGGTTCGCTTCTAACCCCTATGTATTCAGGATCAGATACCTTCATGTGATAACTGGAATTCCAAAACCTTGCGGCTTGAAGTTGCCTCCAAGGCAAGGCCTCAGAGTTCCAGTCATCGAAGGTGGGTTTCCCCATTCGGAAATTTACGGATCAAAGCTTGTTCGCAGCTCCCCGTAACTTATCGCAGCGTACCACGTCCTTCATCGCCTCTCAGCGCCAAGGCATCCACCGAATGCCCTTAAGACACTTGATCGTTCTCATCTTCGATGCTCACCCTTGCTGAAATCCGTGCGGGATCCAGCAAAAGAGAGACGGTTTTGAGAGACCCGTCTCTGGCATCAAAGCTATTTCTAAAGACCAGCTTGCTTCGCATTCACTCGGTGACGGTGCGGTCACGCTCCCGCCGATCGTTCGCCAGAACCTCCCGGGCAAGGCCCAACAGGAAATGGCTCCGATCCGTCCCCTTATCGGGAACAGGCCGAATGAATTGCTTCTATACGATGTCAGACAACACGCCTCACTTCCGGCAACGCCTGCGAAGTGTGCGAATTCAGGTTCTCATGGACGAGAGGAAGAAAGACCCGGAGGGCTCGACAACCAGATGGTGGAGCCAGACGGGATCGAACCGACGACCTCATGCTTGCAAAGCACGCGCTCTCCCAACTGAGCTATGGCCCCAGAAGAGCGCGGCCGGTGCCAGAGGCATCGCCGAATAAGTGGTGGGCCTGGGACGACTCGAACGTCCGACCTCACCCTTATCAGGGGTGCGCTCTAACCACCTGAGCTACAGGCCCCAAGCCAGTGACCGGATCCAGATGATCCGACGGCCTGGGCTCGTCCATGAAGAAAGAGAAACGAAGACGGCGGCGTCCCGCATAATGCTCACTGACTGTGAGCTATGATCTAAGAGTTCCGATAAAAGAACCGAGGTTCTCTTGAGGGAACATCCTTAGAAAGGAGGTGATCCAGCCGCAGGTTCCCCTACGGCTACCTTGTTACGACTTCACCCCAGTCGCTGACCCTACCGTGGTCGCCTGCCCCCTTGCGGTTAGCGCAGCGCCTTCGGGTAAAACCAACTCCCATGGTGTGACGGGCGGTGTGTACAAGGCCCGGGAACGTATTCACCGTGGCATGCTGATCCACGATTACTAGCGATTCCAACTTCATGCACTCGAGTTGCAGAGTGCAATCCGAACTGAGACGGCTTTTGGAGATTTGCTCACCCTCGCGAGTTCGCGTCCCACTGTCACCGCCATTGTAGCACGTGTGTAGCCCAGCCCGTAAGGGCCATGAGGACTTGACGTCATCTTCACCTTCCTCGCGGCTTATCACCGGCAGTCCCCCTAGAGTGCCCAACTGAATGATGGCAACTAAGGGCGAAGGTTGCGCTCGTTGCGGGACTTAACCCAACATCTCACGACACGAGCTGACGACAGCCATGCAGCACCTGTGTTCCCGGCTCCGAAGAGAAGAAACCATCTCTGGTAACCGTCCGGGACATGTCAAAGGCTGGTAAGGTTCTGCGCGTTGCTTCGAATTAAACCACATGCTCCACCGCTTGTGCGGGCCCCCGTCAATTCCTTTGAGTTTTAATCTTGCGACCGTACTCCCCAGGCGGGAGGCTTAATGCGTTAGCTGCGCCACTGACACGCATGCGTGCCAACGGCTAGCCTCCATCGTTTACGGCGTGGACTACCAGGGTATCTAATCCTGTTTGCTCCCCACGCTTTCGCACCTCAGCGTCAGTACCGGACCAGTAAGCCGCCTTCGCCACTGGTGTTCTTGCGAATATCTACGAATTTCACCTCTACACTCGCAGTTCCACTTACCTCTTCCGGACTCGAGATTGCCAGTATCAAGGGCAGTTCTGGAGTTGAGCTCCAGGCTTTCACCCCTGACTTAACAATCCGCCTACGTGCGCTTTACGCCCAGTGATTCCGAACAACGCTAGCCCCCTTCGTATTACCGCGGCTGCTGGCACGAAGTTAGCCGGGGCTTCTTCTCCGACTACCGTCATTATCTTCGTCGGCGAAAGAGCTTTACAACCCTAAGGCCTTCATCACTCACGCGGCATGGCTGGATCAGGCTTGCGCCCATTGTCCAATATTCCCCACTGCTGCCTCCCGTAGGAGTCTGGGCCGTGTCTCAGTCCCAGTGTGGCTGATCATCCTCTCAGACCAGCTACAGATCGTCGCCTTGGTGCGCCTTTACCACACCAACTAGCTAATCTGACGCGGGTTCATCCGATGGCGATAAATCTTTCCCCTTGCGGGCACATACGGTATTAGTCCCAGTTTCCCGGAATTATTCCGTACCATCGGGCAGATCCCCACGTGTTACTCACCCGTCTGCCGCTCCCCTTGCGGGGCGCTCGACTTGCATGTGTTAAGCCTGCCGCCAGCGTTCGTTCTGAGCCAGGATCAAACTCTCAAGTTGAATGAGATATTTTGAACCGGCATAATCGTCGCTACGCTCAAATCTCTTGACGAGATTGGAACAACACACATCCTTCGCAGGATGCGCGGCTCCTAAAACGTAAGACGTACCGAAGTCTCATCCGACTTCCCGCAACCCGAAGGCTGAAGGGAAGTCCGCAAGGACCCCGCCGTCCACGTTTCTCTTTCTTCCTATTAACCTGTCAAACAGCACGGACACCCAAGGCGCCCAGGGCCGAAGCCCAAATTCCAAAAGCTTCAAACCGAAGCCCTCAACCTAAGGGCTCACACCCTTAAGCACTCGACAGTTTTCCCTCCGGCGACCGCCGGTCCGAAGACCTCGTCTCTGTCGGGATCAACCAGAGGAGCGTCAGCACCGCGTCAGCGGCGCGCCCCGTCGATGGGC